>DAOQNB010000113.1:0-10212 GCA_035335845.1 Acidobacteriota bacterium
CAAAGTAGTTTTGGGCTGCCACCCGCAAATCAAGCATCGTCGCCCGTGAAAAAGATTCGACCTCAACCCGTTTGCGTTCCATACGGGATTTACGCAGAGCTGATACGGTCTGAACTCCCAGTGCCAGTCCAATCACTGCAAAAATAAGGATTAACAAAATAGCCCAGAGTAGCGCCATGCCGCTCTGCCTGGCCCGCTTCGAATGATGAAGAAGAAATAAGTTTTTCATAATGATGTTCCTTATCCTCGCTTATAAAAGGTGGTTGAGGCGAAGACTTCGACTTCGTGATCGCCTTGAAGTCGGATTTGCAGGTAATACACACCAGCACCAGTGCCGCGAACCGTTTTCTCAAAGGTGTAGGTCTTTGATCCAGCCGGATAATTCCCTGGACCAGGGAGGGGAGGCTGCTTTCCAGGTTTGGTCGGCGTGTCCTCTGCTTTTCCTTTCACGACAGCCAGCACGGCGCCTTCGAGGCTCACAACCACCTGTCCAGTTTGATTTTCAACGGTTTTGGCTTCAGCAAACTGGAAGGCCAGTTCGTTGGCGGCCTGGTTCATCCGTTGCGAATCAGCCGTGACAGCCTGAATGCGGGCGATGGTGAACATATGGTTGCCGATGATGGACACGGCGACCAGCAGCACCAAAATGGCAATGACCAGTTCAAGCAGCGTCAGTCCCCGTTGATTGGCCCGCGAACGATTCAAGAAACAGGTATTCGAGCGGTGGTTTCGATATTGGTTTGAATAAAGCCTGAGCATAATTTTTCCTCTAAAGCGATTCAGGGTTCAGGGTTCAGGGTTCAGGGGTCGGGGTTTGGGGTTCAGGGTATCTTTCAAAAAGACCCAAAGGGCAAAAAGGACGAAACGGGTGACCAACCTGTGATTCGAAAACCCGGAACCCGGAACCCGGAACCCGGAACCCTCAATCAATATACCTGCGTCGTGATGGATTCAAACTTCCCGTTGGCGCCAAAGCGGGCAAACCGCTGGACCGGTGCTGGCGATGTGGTAATCAACAGGGCACGGGCACGTCTGGTTGTGGTGTCTTCGACAATGATGAGTCCCCAGCGATTTTGTGCCGTGCGACCAGATTGGATTTCAAAGACAAGCGGTTCATTCGGATTGAGAACCGGGGTATTGGTCGGAAGTGAACTGGTCGAAACTTCGGTCACCAGGCGAACTCGTTTTGAGAGGTCCAACGACTGGAAATTGACCGTCCGACTTGCCGTGTCTTCCACCCCAAGGCGGGCATTTTGCCGGGCTTCTTCAACCGCCTGGGCAATGCGTTCGAGAGCAATCAACTCACGATTGGCATTTGGGCCAGCGTTGCCGGAGAAATATCCGATCAATCCAGCAATCACGCCAATGATCAAAATCACCGCCAGGACTTCGATCAGGGAAAATCCCTGTTGTGTCTGACGACGGCGGAAGCGGGGTTCACGGTTCAGAGTTCGGGGTTCAGGGTTCAATATCAATGTTCGAAACATAGTCAGCTCCTGGCAGATGATTCTCACGGGGTTTTGATCGTTAATTGCACGGGTTTCAGGGCTTCGAGGATCGAATCAACCTGAACAGCTTCCGTTCGACGGGTCGTTGGGTCAGTGAGGGTACCGCTGACCCGAACTCCAACCAGGTTTTGGGCACTTGATGGAAGTGTCGCGGATGCCGAGACCGCACCGCCGGCTCGAACCAGGTAAGCAAATTGAAGATTGACGGTGTAGCCCGGCGCAAATCGCGCCAGTTGAGCCGTTTGTCCTTCGGATTGACAGCCAGATGTTTCAGAACGGGTGATGCCGGTTTCCGAAATCGAATAGGTCACAACTTGATTGATTGGAACCAGGGTCCCGCGCAGTTTGGGAACAGTTCCGATTGAAGAAAAAAATGAGCAATTGGTGACGACTGAAAACGAGGCAACCACGGTTCGTTCTGGATCTAAAATTCCAACTCCTGTGGCCCCGCCGGTACCAATGCCACCACCTGTCCCACCACCAGTGCTGCCGCCGCCAGTTCCGGGCGGCAGTGTGATGGGCGGCAAGTCTGGTCGTTGGGGTACTTTGGTTGAACCATCCCGGCCTGGACCACCACCATTACCATCGCCGGTTCCTCCACCGGTATTTCCACCCGGAAGTTCACTAAACCCACCGACGTAGGTGGCTGGAACGACACATTCTTCCTGGGTTGCTTTGCGTGGGCTTCCTGTCAGTTGAATCAAAACGGGGGAGTCATCGGTATCAGTACAGAGCAATAACTGGCCGGAGGGAAACTGCTTCCAGACTTCCGGGTCAACCCCGTTGATTGTGAGTTTTGAACCAGTCAGGTTGACAACCGAGCCGGTGCCTGTTTGAGCGGCTGACAAAACGATCATGGTGTCGTTGGTTGAATTCTGAGTCGTAAAAAAAATCGCTGGCTGACGATTGCCTTTTTTATCTTTGACAACCCCGAGCGATCCGGTGCCGGCAGCTTTAGTAATTAAATTAAAGCCTCCAGTCTCAATATCAAACTTCATATTGGAGGCAAGCCCAAACCGAATCTCATCCAGTCGGTTGCGACTGGCGGCGTGCAGGCGGTATTTTTGGTAACCGAGAAAAATACCCTGGATGGCACCGCTGAGGATGGAAAAGATCAACAGCCCGATCAGGAGCTCCATAAAGGAAAATCCTGCTTGCCGATATGTGTTCTGTGTGGAGTGGAAGTGTCTGGCCATAGAGTGAAGCCTTGAGGAAATTAAATTATTGAAATAAAGCGATCCTGCCTGGTTTAAGTGCAAACAGTGTTCCAGGGCAAGAATCACGGCATTTTGTGCTCGCAGACCAATGGATCAGTGCGCCGTCTGTTTCCGCTCGATACTGCATATAAACTTTTACCACCTGCCCAAATACAAAAATCCAGACCTGGGCCCAGGTGTAAAAAGAGAGTGATTCTTTGTTAAATTATTGAATTGAAAGGTAATGAATGTGTCATGAGACGCAGGTAGCTCTCTGGATTCTCTATGAAAGTCCTGGTCGTTGAGTTGCACAATCGTGTTTTAAGTGAGTGATAGGACTGGTCCCTACAGTCGAGCGTTCTATTTTGCTCATATTTTGAAAAAAAGTGCAAACTTCTTTTTGAAAAAGGAGTTATCGCACCGCACAACCCGTATCCACGCTGGCTTTGCTGAAAGTAATTAAATTAAAATTTCGAATTAAATTAAATTTTTGTAAGAGTATGGGGCGAGGATGCCAGCAATCGCCGGGCAGCGACTGCCAAACCAAGCACAAACCAGAGGATGAGGGTTACTTCGCCGTCGCCTAGATTAAAGTGCACGACTGAGCTGGCTGCAAAGCCGGTAAACCCACCACAGACGCCGAGTAACACCCCATAGCTGCAGGTATGCTCAAGCGAAGGCTGACTGGTGAAACGTGCATCCGTGACAGATTTCCAAAGCGCCAGCCAAAACAGCCAGACCATCCATCCATAGGCAAGCAGTGCCGGAAGCCCCCACCACACTGCAATTTGCAGGTAGGAGTTGTGAAAGTGACCCGGCGGAAGCTGTCCTTTTCCCCACAGCCCCCATTCGCGACCATGGATTTTGTCACTGTCTTTGCCAATGCCCAGAACCGGGTGTTGTTCAACCAGGTGCACGCCTTCCTGCCAGACCACCAGCCGCCAGTACAAACTCCCTTCACTGGTATCGGTCAGGGCAATGCTGCGTTGTTTGTACGCCAGGGCGACACCCGCACAACTGATGATCAACGCCAGTCCGAGCAATGCGGCAGCAGTTCGGCTTTGAATTTTCCCGGTTTTCCAAAGTGCGATCAGCATTACACCAATTGACAACCCGAGGCTGGCCAGCGATGCGCGGGTATTCGTACAAAACAAAGCGCCAAGCGTAAGGAACAGCACGACACTGATGAGGACCTGAAACTGCTTTGGTGACAATCGTCTGAAAATCCAGAGACCGTTTGGTTCCCTCTGGAGTTGAGGCTGTTTCCACAAGCTCAACCAGAGACCAATGCCAAGCGAGGCCAGGAGTTGCAGCACTTCGGCATATGTGGCGTAGTGGTTATAAAACCCGCTGGCTCGAAAATCACGGGCGAGCGAACCTTCCGCTCCAAGTCGCTCAACACCCTGAGGGAGTCTTTTGGCGTCAGCTCCTTTAATTCGGAGCTTGGCCAGCTTTTTTTCGCTGGTTTTGGTAATGGCGCCCCGGCGAATCTGGCTGTCAAGCAGTTGTTCGCCCCGCCGGAACTGAAGTTTGATCGAGGTATCCGGCGTTCCGGCATCGGCAAGCTGGGAGAGTGTTTCAAGACTGCGGATGGGCTGACCATCAGCTTTCAGGATGACGTCTCCGGGTTGGAGTCCGGCACGCAAAAGCGGACTGCGTTTGGAAAAGTTTGTCACCCGCACCCCAACTCCGGCGGCCCGTTGCCCAAGAGTAAAAATTGTGTTGGCCTGACACGACAGAAGCAGCGTCAACGCCAGAATGACCACCCAGCGCAGATTTTGGACGCGGCTTGACACCAGATAAATTGCACCGAGCAGGGCCACGCTTTTCATGCCTTTCAGGCTCAGGCGCGGTTCATATGAAAAAGCTGAAGACAGTAAACACAACCCAAAAAATAGCAGGAGCGGCCAATCAGCCGGTGTTGGAATCAATCCCCATCGCCGGCTGATGGCGCATTGGGTCAGCCAGCAGAAAACCGCCAGGACAAAACTGGTCTGCGAAGCTGCAATTGAATGGGGAGCGGTTAAGGCACACAGAAACAACGCCCACCGGGAGGCGGTTTCAAACCGGTTGGCCCAAAGGGAAGGAGACGGCGATTCAGCCGGTGATGGAGGGAAAGATGAAGCCATGAAGCAACGGGACAGAGAAAAATGGCTTTATATTCGGACGAAACAAAATCTCACCACAGAGGACACAGAGAAACACAGAGGAATTTGAAGACACATCTGTGCTCCTCTGTGGCCTCTGTGGTTCAAAAATCAGGCTGTAATCTTCTCAATGACCTGGCGGACGCGATCCACAGCCCGCTGGATGTTTTCGAGGGAATTGGCGTAGGAAATTCGGACATATCCCGGAGCACCAAACGCCGAGCCGGGTGTCATCACGACATAGGCTTCGTTGAGGAGCAGGTCGGTAAATTCAGAGTCTGCTTTGAGTGAACTTTGCTCCAGCACTCCTTTAATAGAAGGGAAGGCATAAAAGGCGCCTTCGGGCATCCGGCAGGAAACGCCTTTGAGTTCGTTCAAAGCGGGAACCAGCCAGTCGCGCCGTTTCTGATATTCAGCCATCATTTCGGCAATTGACGACTGGTCGCCTTCTGCCGCTTCAATGGCGCCCCACTGGGCAAAGGTGGTTGGGTTTGAGGTTGAGTGGCTTTGAACTGTCGCCATATCCGTCACCCAATCTTTATTGGCCAGCGCATAGCCGATTCGCCAGCCGGTCATGGCGTAGGTTTTTGAAAAAGAGCCGGAAACCAGGACCCGCTCGCGAAGTTCAGCCGGTAAACTAGCGGCTGAAAAGGGCTTATGCGGTGGGTAGGTGAATTGATAGTAACACTCGTCGGAAATCATCCAGAGCCCACGTTCGGCCACCAGTTCGGCAATTTTGCGGAATTCTTCGGTTTCGATAATTCGGCCTGATGGATTGCTCGGTGAGTTGACGATAATCAGCCTTGTCCGGGGAGTAATCGCCTTTTTGACCATCTCGGCGGTGAGCTGAAACCCGTTGTCTTCGGTATCAATGTAAACCGATGTGCCACCGCAAAACGTCACAATTTCAGGGAAGGTAACCCAATAGGGAGTTGGGATGATGACTTCGTCACCGGGATTGATCAGGGTGGTAATGGCATTAAAGAGCGTTTGCTTCCCACCTGCCGAAATAATGATTTGCGATGGTTCAAAGCGGGTGCTGGTTTCGCGCTCAATATAATTGAGGACCGCCTTTTTCAGTTCAGCAGTACCGCTGGCTGGCGTGTATTTGGTTTTGCCACTATCAAGGGCACGTTTGGCCGCGTCGCGAATGTTGGCTGGCGTGGTGAAATCGGGTTCACCCGCGCCGAGGTCAATCACATCATGGCCAGCCGCCCGCAAACGAGCCGCCGCCTGAGTGGCAGCCATGGTGGATGAGGGTTGCATGGCGATGAGCCGTTCAGCCCGAGGAAAAACGACTGACATAGTTAATACCTTTTAAGAAAGAGGGTTCCGGGTTTGGAAACCAGGGTTCAGGGTTCAGGGTTCAGGGTTTTTGGAAGGGATGAGGGATGAAGGATGAGGGATGAAAAAATCACCTTGTCACCTTGTCATTCGGTCATCTGGTCAGGGTTTCGGGGTTCAGGGTTCAGGATTCAAGGTTTAGAGTTTTCGAAGAATCCTCCGCTGATACGGGTGATTCTGAATACTCGCTATCTCGCTCCGTCACTCAGTTTTTGTCGCATTCGGTCGGCAATCAGCGGTGGAACCAGTCCAGTGACTTCGCGTCCCAGCAGGAAGATTTCCTTGACCAGGCGGGAGCTGACATAGCTGTACGTATCAGCCGACATCATAAACACGGTCTCGATATTGGGCTGCATCCGGCGGTTCATCAGGGCCATCTGCAGTTCATATTCATAGTCGGAAATGGCTCGAATGCCTCGCACGATGCCATCGGCCTGCTGTTCCTGGGCATAGGTCACAAGCAATCCATTAAAGGTGTCTACTTTGACTTTGGCCAGCGGGGCGACGACTTCGCGAATCATTTCCAGTCGCTCTTCAGTGGAAAACATCGGACGTTTTTCCGGGTTGACCAGAATAGCCACAATAATTTCATCAAACAGCTTGCTACTGCGCTCGATAATGTCGAGATGCCCATTGGTTAACGGGTCAAAAGAGCCAGGGTAGATGGCACGTGTCACACGAACCTCTCGGGGATGTTGGGTTGATTCAGGTGTTTTCCGGGGAAGAAGCGCGATGCTAAATCAGTTGGTTACATGATGTAAACTGTTTGGGTGAGAATGAAGAATGAAGAATGAAGAATGAAGAATGAAGAAATCTGGTTAAGAATCAGAAAAGTCTTTGTCTGTGAGTACTTTGGTGTTCTGGTTGCTTCATCCTGGAGCCTTTTTTTCTCTAAGCCGGGGCGGTTGCCAGGCGGAAGGCCGCCTTTCAATTTGCTTGACAGCGGCTGTTTCAGCATAATGAACAAGTGTTCAATTTCTCGCTGGCTGCGAAATTCCTACGCAACATCACGCAAACTATTGAGGAGTAAGAAGAAAAGGAAATGTCTACGGAAACCACGCTCGATTTGAAAAAAACGGTCAATTTGCCTTCCAAGCAACTTCCGATGAAAGGCAACCTGACGCAAGCTGAACCAGCCCGTCTCAAACGCTGGAACGAAAAGGACGTCTATGGCGAAATGCGCAAGGCACGTGCCGGGCGTCCAATGTTTTTGTTCCACGATGGTCCACCCTATGCCAATGGGAAAATCCACCTGGGAACGGCCTTCAATAAGATTTTAAAGGATTTCGTCCTCAAATCGCGTGTGATGATGGGGTTTGATGTGCCCTATATTCCGGGCTATGACTGCCACGGGCTGCCGATTGAAAAGAAAGTTGAAGAAGAGCTTGGCAAAAAACGCTTTGAAATGTCGGCCATGCAAATCCGCCGGGCAGCACGCAAGTTTGCTGAAAAACACATCAAGGTGATGAACCAGGATTTTCAGCGGCTCGGGATTTTTGGCGACTGGGAAAATGCCTACGAAACGATGAGCTTTGGCTACGAAGCCGCGATCTTGCGGACGCTGGGCGATTTTATGAAGCTGGGCAGCGTTTATCGGGGGTTGCGCCCGGTTCACTGGTCCATCGGTGCTCAGTCAGCCCTGGCTGAAGCTGAACTCGAATACAAAGATGTAACGGATCCGTCGGTGTATGTGGCGTTTCCGCTCAAATCAGACCCGGCTGAACTTGACCCGGCGCTGGCTGGCAAATCGGTGAGCGTCGTGATCTGGACCACCACGCCCTGGACACTCCCGGCCAACCTGGGTATCTGTTTTGGACCCACGTTTGACTATGTCGTGGTGGAGGTCAGCGGCGAAAACTATCTGGTGGCTGAAGAACGACTCAAAGCCGTCAGTGAAAAATGTGACTGGACTGAGCCGCAGGTGATTGCCCGGTTCAAAGGTCAGGTGATGGATCGCAAGGCCGCCTGGCATCCGTGGATTGAACGGGAATCGCTGTGTATGGTGGGCGACCACGTAACGCTCGATGCCGGAACGGGGTGTGTCCACACGGCACCTGGACACGGTGCTGAAGACTTTTACATCGGCAAGGAATATGGCCTGGATGCTTATTGCCCGGTTGATGGCCGAGGTCATTTTACCGAAGAAGTTGAGCATTTTGCCGGGATGCAGGTCTTTGAAGCCAATCCGAAAATTGTCGCTTTTCTGAAAGAGAAGGGACGGTTGCTGAAGGTTGAGGACTACTTCCACAGCTATCCGCATTGTTGGCGGACCAACACCCCAACCATCTTCCGGGCCACACCGCAATGGTTTATTTCGATGGATTCTGCCGATTTGCGCCAGAAGGCACTCGATGAGATCAACAAAGTATCGTGGCTGCCGACCTGGGGACGCGACCGGATGAGCAAAATGTTTGTTGACCGCGCTGACTGGTGTATTTCACGCCAGCGGGCGTGGGGTGTGCCGATCACAGCACTCAAGTGCAGCGATTGTGCCACCGAATATGTCAGCGCTGATTTGATGTACCGGGTGGCTGAATTTTTCGAGAAAGAAGGGGCTGATGCCTGGTATCTCCGTGAATTCACAGACTTTGTAGAACCTGGATTCAAATGCGGTCACTGTGGTTCTGAAAAGTTTGAGAAGGAAATGGATATTCTCGATGTGTGGCTTGATTCCGGGACAAGCTGGCAGGTGATGGAGCGAGCCGGGTTGTGCACACCTGAAGAACCCGCGTCGGATGTCTATCTCGAAGGCTCAGATCAGTATCGCGGCTGGTTTAACTCCTCATTGATCGTCAGTTTAGGATTGCGTAACCATGCCCCGTACAAGCAAATCATCACCCACGGGTACGTCGTGGATGGCAAAGGGCAAAAGTTCTCGAAAAAGCTTGGAAATGCCATCGAACCGCAAGAACTGATCAATAAAGGCGGAGTTGATATCATCCGCCTCTGGGTCGCCAGCCTGGATTACACCGAGGATGTCCGAATTTCAGATGAAATCATGGCGCGCATCAGCGATGCCTATCGCAAGATCCGCAATACGGCCTGCTACCTGGTCAATAACCTGTATGACTTTGATCCCAAACAGGATGCCGTTCCGGTATCAGAGTTGATGGAAATTGACCGTTGGGCGCTGGTCAAAATGAATGAAGTCGTCAAAACCGTGCGCGAAGCCTATGATCGCTATGATTTTCAAGCGGCGTACTTTGCGCTGTATGGGTTCTGCGCCACCGAACTGTCAAATATTTACTTTGATGTGCTCAAGGATCGGCTCTATACCTGTGCACCAAAGTCCTTTGAACGACGCTCAGCTCAGACCGGACTCTATGAAATCGTGCATCGGATGGCCCGGTTGCTGGCCCCGTTCATTGTGTTTACGGCAGATGAAATCTGGGAAAAATTGCCGCATCCAGAAGGCGCTGATGTCTCAATTCATGTCACTGAATTCCCAGATTATGACAAAAATTTGGCGGATCCGGCATTACTGGCACGCTGGGAGAATCTGCTGGAGGTCCGATCAACCGTTCTCAAAGCGCTTGAAACCGAACGTGTTTCCGGACACATTGGCTCATCACTTGAAGCTCAGGTGACGCTGGCGGTCAGTGGTGAAGTCGCAGAAATCCTGAACTCATATGGCGAAGATGCCCTGGCGTTTTTCTTTATTGTGTCAGGGGTCAAGTTGACCCAAGCCGAAGGAACTGACGTGCAGGTAACTGTTTCGTTGGCAAATGGAATCAAGTGCGAACGGTGCTGGCACTATGAAACGACCGTGGGCCAGGATGAACGATTCCCAACCTTGTGCCATCGTTGCGCTACCAACGTCGAAGCCGGCTGGCTCAAGAATTGAAAATGAAGAATTGAGAATGAAGAATGAAGAAATTTTGGTACATCGTACCTGGTGCTTAGTGCTTAGTACTTAGGGATCAATACTTTCAAAGAAAAACCAGGAACCAAGAACCAAGAACCAGTTCTTCATTCTTCATTCTTCATTCTTCATTCTTCATTCTTCATTCTTCATTC
>DAOQNB010000114.1:0-6176 GCA_035335845.1 Acidobacteriota bacterium
TTGGTTCTTGGTTCTTGGTTCTTGGTTCTTGGTTCTTGGTTCTTGGTTTCGAAAATCCGGAACCGCGTTAAGTACCAGGCACTTTCTTCATTCTCAATTCTTCATTCTTCATTCAAGAGACTTCTTGTAAGGCTGCAACGCGACGCGCCCGAACAGCGACCGCCAGTTCTTCGAGCAAGGTTTCCGTGTCGTCCCAGCAAATACAGGCATCAGTAATGCTTTGCCCGTAGCGTAGGGTTTTGCCCGGTTTGACATCCTGGCGACCAGCAACCAGATGGCTTTCAATCATCACGCCAATGATTCGTGAATCACCGCCGGCAATTTGTCCGGCCACGTTTCGGCAGACATCAATTTGCTTGAGGTGGTCTTTGCTCGAATTGGCGTGGCTGCAATCAATCATAATGCGTGCCGGAAGGTTGGCCTGTTCAAGCACGGCAGCAGCCTCGGCAACGTGTTCGGCTGAGTAATTGGGCGACTTCCCGCCACGGAGAATAATGTGGCAATCCGGGTTCCCCGCTGTTTCAAAAATCGCAGACTGACCCTGTTTGGTATGTGACAGGAAATAATGAGGATGCGCCGCCGAACGCACGGCATCCACCGCAATTTGCAGGGTACCGCCAGTGCCGTTCTTAAAACCAATCGGACAGGACAACCCCGAAGCCAGTTCCCGATGCGACTGACTTTCCGTCGTCCGGGCACCAATCGCGCCCCAGCTAATCAACTCCGCCGTGTACTGCGGAGAGATAAGATCAACAAACTCGCTGCCGGCAGGGACTCCCATATCTCCCAAATCAATCAAGAGTTTACGGGCCAGCCGCAAACCATCGTTAATTTTTGACGTGCCGTCAATATAGGGATCATTGATCAAGCCTTTCCATCCAACCGTGGTCCGCGGCTTTTCAAAATAGACTCGCATCACGATGCAAAGATCGTCTTTGAACTCGTCAATTTTGTTTTTGAGGAGCATCGCGTATTCACGCGCGGCAACCACATCGTGGATCGAACAGGGACCGACGACGACGAGCAACCGGTCATCCTGACGATTGACAATCGCGCGGATGGTTTCACGGGCATCGTGGACGGTTTCAGAAATCTTGTCCGTGATGGGGTATTCTTCCTGCAGGTAGGCCGGGGGCAAAACGACCCTGATCGAGCGGATCCGAAGATCATCAGTTATATATCGCATGAATTTCTATGTATCGCTTGTCTGTGAATAAACTTGAGAGAGGGATACCAAAAGTTTACCAGCAAGGATAAAGGAATTTAGCGAAAGGCAAAAGGGGAGACAGAAAACTTTGGAGTGCGGCGGCTTGACGCCGCTTTCATACGGCAGGGTCAAGCCGCCGCACTCCCAATAGTTTATGCCGGGGCTAAGACATCAGCCAGTTGCACGCGCAGCCCCAACGAACTGACCTTGATATGTGCCGGCAACCCGTTGCGCAGCGCCGTCCGGCAGACAAATTCACCGACAAACCATGAGCCTCCGCGCACGACGCGGCGCACCGGGTCGCCGTCGGTTTCCCAGGCGCTTCCGTCTTCGGGGATTTCGTCATAGGTATCATGCCAGGCATCCTGGCACCATTCCCACACATTGCCGTGCATATCATACAAACCAAAACCGTTTGCCAACCCAAGGCTTCCAACTGGTCGCAGTTTGTTTTCACCAGATTGGGTTAACGGACCGGTGGGTTGCTGGACCGTCACACCATAGGCGCCCGTCTCCGGAAGCTGCATTTCGCCAAAGGCATAGACCGACGACGTTCCCGCCCGGCAGGCATATTCCCATTCGGCTTCGGTCGGCACACGATACTGGCGTCCAGTCCGTTCTGACAGACGGCGGCAAAATTCGACCGCGTCATACCAGGTAATGCGATCAACCGGAAGCGAACCGTCTTTAAACATGGATGGATTGGTGCCCATCACAGCTTCCCATTGCGACTGGGTGACTTCAAACTTGCTGAGATAAAATTTCGGGAGCGTCACCCACGTTTGCGGTGTCCCACACTGAACCCAGTTTGAGCCAGCCGTGATATGGACTCCATTTGGACCAGCTTCACGGCGGACGCGCTCGGCCAGTTCCTCGGGCATCCCCATCAAATAGGTACCCGCCGGAATTTCAACCAGTTCCAACACAATCCCATCGCCTAAGTCTTCGATAAAACATCGAGCCTGGCGCTTGCTGCGCTGGGTCACATTGCCACGAGCGTCAACGGTAACCGTCTCATAATCATATGTTTGCCAGGAAGTCCCCGGAGGAATCAGCCCACCGTTGATGGCTCGCAATGGGGAACGGTTAAAAATTGGCCGTGGCGCCGGACCATCAACTGGTCGCAAACTCGGTGCTCCGGGTGGCCGGGCATTGACCCGACGTGGAAGCCACTGCGACCCCGGCCCGGCCACCCGTAACTCCAGATCGGTTTCGACCACCACCGGGCTTTGGGTATAGGGCGTTGAAACGGAAATCGCCGCTTCAAACTCCTGACTCAGTTGCAACACCGATTGCTGGCGATGTTCGCGATGTTTGGCCAGGGCTCGCAAAACCACTTCGTCTACCATCCGGGGCAGTCCGCTCTGGACTTCGCTTGGAGCCAGCGGGCGGTCATTGACGTGGCGATACATCAGCGACATGGAGGTTGTGGCCCGAAATGGAAGCTGCCCGGTCAGCAATTCATAGAGCATCACACCCAGGCTATAAATGTCTGAACGTGGGTCCAGAACTTCATCTTTGACCTGTTCGGGTGACATATATTCGGGCGTGCCCAGAACTCTTCCCCGCTCGGTCAACGTCGAGGCATTTGGCGTCAGGAATCTGGAAATCCCAAAATCCAAAATCTTGGCGCGCTCAATACCATCGTCCGTCTGGAGCAGAAAAATATTTGCCGGTTTCAGATCGCGATGTAAAACACCTTTGAAATGGGCAACATACACGCCAGCACAAATCTGTTTTAACAGGTGCGAGATTTCATCGAGCGTAAAATGCCGGTTGCGCTTGATTGCATCACGCAAGGTCGTCCCTTCGAGTAATTCCATGGCAAAGTAGGTCGTCCCTTTGGCTTCATCACAATCAAATACCCGAATCACATTTTCATGCTGGACTTTGGCGGCGATGCAGGCTTCACGGATAAACCGCTTGCGAGCGGTTTCGTGCCCCATCAGTTGTGGATGCAAAATCTTAATCGCCATCGGACTGTCCAGCTTGAGATGGGTGGCCCGGTACACCAACCCCATTCCGCCGCGCCCAAGCAGGGCGTCCAGTCGGTAGCGATCATTGAGTACAATATTCAGGGTGAGTGGCTGTCCATCAAACGGGCAAAAATCAACCCGCTCGTTCCATTCCCGATTACATTCTGAACACGTCCTCATAAGCACTTTTTACCTCTTGCTCGAAGAATTCCACTACATTAAAGGATGGCGGGGGCGTTTTTCTTTTGATTCAATGTTTAGCTCCTGACTTTGTTTGGCCAGGTAGCTCAATCAAAAAGGCCGTTTTCTCTGGCATCACAGCTTTTTTTGAGGCAACACATATCTGGCACTGGTCAAACCGGAGTATGGTTGCCGAATATTTCTGGAAAAATATATCTTTGGGCTGAAAAAATGGAAAAATACGCAATGTTTTATTCTACAGATAATTTCAGTCTTTTTTTTTAAATTTCCTGGAAATGTGGGTGGAAAGACCTAGAAAAAAAATTTTCGGCCAGTGGATTGCTATGCCAGTCAGTCGTCAGTCGCCAGTCATTCACTCAGTTTATGTGGTTGAATCACTTCACTGTTTGCTCAGACGAAGATTTCATCGCAAACTGCTATTACTGGATTTATTACTGGATTTTGGAGGGAATCAGTCTATGCAGGCTAAACTCAGAAGAGTCTCCACGACAGTGTTGCTCATCGTGTGCTTGATAGTAATAGCCGGGCAGGTCAGTGCAGCCACCATCCCAGGCAGATCCCAATTGATCCTGAAATTTCGACACCAGGTTTTGGAATTGATCAACGCCGAGCGCAAAGAACATGGCCTCGCTCCGCTTGAACTTGACCAGTTTGCCTCAACCGTTGCCCAGACCCACGCGGAAGAATTGTCACGCGAAAATTTTTCGAGTCACTGGAGTCGCGATGGCCGCAAACCCTATATGCGCTATGCTTTTGCCGGTGGCACAGACGGAGCGGCTGAGAATATTTCGTCGTTGTTTGGGGCCAAAATGACAGCCGAGGATCCGGCGCTGGGCGAATATTTAAATGACATGCACCGGTCGTTGTATGAGGAAACCCCCCCCAATGATGGCCACCGCCAAACGATCCTGAAACCTCAAAACACCCATGTCGGCATCGGAATTGCCGTCCTGAACGGGCAAATCTCGCTGGTCGAAGAATTTCTCTGCCGGTACACGGTTTTTCAGCCATTGCCGGCAATGAAAATGACCCAGAAGGCTTCGGTTTCACTGACGGGAAAGCTGACCCGAGCCGATTCCAAACTGCGAGGGATCGAGGTGTATTATGAACCGCTGCCGACACCGCCAGACCTTGCCTGGCTGCGAATTTCGCGCCCGTATGGCCTGCCAGACAAACACACCACGCTCCGCCCACAACTCACCTCGGGCGATACCTACATTGACGGAACACGCGGTGAGATCAATCTGGCCGGTGGCGGGGCTTTTCGGTTTACCTTCAAGCCATTTGAGAAAAAGCCTGGGATCTACACGATTGTTGCCTGGATAACCACCCGCGAGTTTCAAAAACCCTTCCCGGTGACAAACATTTGTATTCAAGTTGAATAACTGATTGTGTTAGAAATGAAGCATCACGTTTCAACCACAATCGGTTCGCCATCCTCCTCCTGTCAATCGCTTCAGACAACCTTTGACTCAATCAGGTACTTTCTTTCGTTTTATGCTGACCTTGCCTCAGTTTTGCATTGATGAACGACTTCCCTTTGCCCAAACTATTCCGGCACCGTGGTATCTTGACCCGGCGGCGCTGGAACTGGAGCTGGACCGTATTTTTGCTTCAACCTGGCAACTGGTGGGCCGTACCGAACAGGTAGACGCGCCTGGAAAGTTTTTTACCGCCACTGTCGGCACAGAACCTGTGGTTGTGGTATGTGGCAATGACCACCAGATTCGGGCTTTTTCCAATGTCTGTCGGCATCGCGCCGGGCCAGTTTCGACCGGCGCCGGGTCGTGTTCGACCTTTCGTTGTGGCTATCACGGCTGGAGTTATGCCCTGGATGGTCGGCTGATTGGAACACCCGAATTTGACGGTGTCGAGTGCTTTCAAAAAGAAGCCTTCCGCCTGCCTGAATTTCAAGTGGCGACCTGGTTTGGACTGGTGTTTGTCAATTGTGATCCACAGGCAGCCCCGCTGGATGAGTACTTTGACGGCATCGCCGACCGGATCATTCCATTTGACGTCGAAAACATGCGCTATGCTTTCCGCAAAGACTGGTATGTGGACTGTAACTGGAAGGTCTATGTTGATAACTACCTTGAAGGCTACCACATCCCTATCGTGCATCCGGGATTGAATAAAGAACTCGATTATGCCCAGTACCGAACTGAAACCCGGCGCTATTATTCAATCCAGCATTCACCGGTCAAAAATGCCAATCGAATTCGGGTCACGGGCAATCTCGCCACAGATCGAGCTGAATATTTCTGGATTTTTCCCAACCTCATGCTCAATGTGTACCCTGATAATTTCTCCACCAATTTGATCATTCCCCTTGGTCCAGATAAAACACTTACCATCTTCGAATGGTTTTTCCTTGATCCGGAAGAACCACATGTTCAGGAAAAACTCCAGCAACAGGTTGAATTTAGCGACGAGATCCAGATTGAAGACATTCACATCTGCGAAGCAGTGCAACGTGGGTTAAAGTCCAAAACTTACACGAGCGGACGATATTCGGTGAAACGTGAAAACGGGGTGCATCACTTTCACCAGCTCCTTGGTGAATTTCTCTTTCAAAAAACACCAGCGCACTCTCTTTCGAAAGGCAATTCATAAACCTATGAGCATACCGAATGAAGAATTACTGACGGCATTCAAGACGATCCTCGATTCATCGCTTGGAGCGATGGAAGAACGTTTCAATCAACGACTCGACGCTGTTGAGCACCGGCTTGACGCCAAAATTGACGGTGTTCACGCTGAACTCACGGCTAAAATTGACGGTGTTCACGCTG
>DAOQNB010000114.1:6276-10188 GCA_035335845.1 Acidobacteriota bacterium
CACGCTGAACTCACGGCTAAAATTGACGGTGTTCACGCTGAACTCACGGCTAAAATTGACGGTGTTCACGCTGAACTCACGGCTAAAAATGACAGTCTTCGATCTGAAATGATTGAACGCTTTGATTTTCTCGATCAAAAAATTGACCGTGTCCAGACTGAACTTTCTGAGAAATTTGAATTGCTGCAGGCTCAAATTGACGCACTGCGGAAAGACCTTGATTACAAAATTGGTCTGGCGATGGCGATGGCCAAAGATCTTTCACGCAATGGGAAAGAATTAAAAGCCTCACTTCAGAATATTGAGCAGGATCTCAAAATTCTTGGCCGTCGGCCTCTGGAAGCTCAATCTGACGCAACACGAGCACTCGCCCAAAACACGCAGCTTTTTGACCAGATTGAACAGCTTGAGAGACGCTTTCGCACCCTTGAACAACAATTCAAAGCTTTAACTCACAAAAAATGAAGAATGAAGAATGAGGAATTGAGAAAGTGCCTGTCGCTTAGGATCCAATGGTTTCCAAGCACGAAGAACCAAGAATGAAGAATCAAGTACCAGTTTTCTTCATTCTTCATTCTCAATTCTTTCAGCTTCTTCAATTCAAAAAAGCTCCACCCCCCTAAAACGTAAGGAGTAATTTTTTCATGAGAAAACAAACTTTTGAGCGATTGATACTGCTCGTGGTTCTTTGTCTGTGCCCCTTGATCTCGGATGTGATGTGGGCCCAGGCATATCGGGGATCCATTGTGGGGATCATTACCGATCAGACTGGCGGCACGCTGGCTGGCGCCACCGTAACCGCTGTAAATGTCAGTACGGGCATTGAGCGGTCCACCATCACGGCGGATGATGGAAGCTATCGAATCCCGGAACTGGCGATTGGAACCTATGAAATTCGGGTTGAGCAATCCGGGTTTAAATCAGCCACCGTGACGAATGTGGTGGTGACCGTTGCCAGTCAGCAACGAGTGGATGCCGCTCTTCAAACCAGCAGTACCGTCTCAGATACGATTGTGGTCGAAGGGTCTGTCCCGCTGGTAGACACCACCACCAATGTGCTGGGAACAGTGTTGCAGAACAAACAAATCAGCGAACTCCCTGTCAATGGACGCGATTTTCAAAAACTTCTGATTATCAGCGCCGGGGCAAGCGGTGACCCAAGCGGTGCGGCTGATTCCCCTGGTTCATTTGGGTTGTTTAGTTCAAACGGGAACCGTGGCCGGTCCAACAACTATTTGCTGGACGGAACGGATATGAACGATGGTTACCGCAATTTGCCAGCCATCAACCAGGGCGGGGTGTTTGGTGTCCCAGCCACGGTTCTGCCAATCGAAGCAATTTCGGAACTGGTGGTGCTGTCCAATTTTGCGCCAGAATATGGTCGCAACTCAGGGGCCGTGGTCAATATCGTGACCAAGTCAGGCACCAATGAGTTCCACGGGAGTGCATTTGAATTCTTCCGCAATAACGCGCTGGATGCCCGGAACTTTTTTAACACCAAGCCCAATCCGCAAACGGCGCTCCGCAATAACCAGTTTGGATTTGCGGTCGGCGGGCCGATTGTCAAAAACAAGACCTTCTTTTTCGTCAACTATGAAGGTCAACGCGAGCGGGTTGGCCTCAACAGCCTGGCCCGAGTGCCAGACCCACGTGAAATCGCTTCCCTGGGTGGTGCGACCAACCCCATCATTCAACAAATCCTGAATCGGAATCCGTGGCCAACGCCAAATATCTCAGTACCGTTGTTTGATCCATCACCGAATGCCAGTGTCACCACGCCAGCCTTTGCCGATTCTGACAGCGTGATTGCCAAAATTGACCATTCCTTTACCACCAATGACCAGATTTCAGGCCGCTATTATTTCGGTGATAGCGAACAGAGCTTCCCACTGGCCATCATCGGTGGAAATGTCCTGCCGGGCTACAATACCAATACCCCAACCAGGGTTCAGGTCCTGTCACTGTCCTACCTGAAGATTATCTCCAGCAGTCTGGTCAATGAATTACGATATGGCTATAACCGGTACAACCAGGGCTTTTTTGCCCAGGACAACGATTTTGACCCAAATTCAATTGGATTAAATACCGGAGTGACCAATCCGCGTGATTTCGGATTGCCCTTTATCCGCATCCGTAATGACGAGCGGCTGGGTTCAGCCATTGCTCCGCTGGGCGCCACGCTGTCAGTCCCGCGCGGGCGTATCGCCACCAATAATCAGATTATTGACAACGTTTCCTGGAAACTGAACAAACATGATTTGAAATTTGGCTATGAATTCCGCCGGACGTTTGTCAACGGTTTCTTTGACGCTGGATATCGTGGACGAATTGATTTTGCCTCGCTTGAAGATTTCCTGGCTGGTCGTCCAAGCGGTGGCCGGAGCGCCAGCGGCGATTCACAGCGTGGCACGTTCCAGAATGCCCATGGCCTGTATCTGCAAGATAGCTTCCGACTGACCCCGAAAGTGACGCTCAACCTGGGGGTCCGCTACGACTATTTCGGAGTGCTGGGTGAAGAACGCGACCGGTTGAGCAATTTTGATTCGCAACGTGGATTGTTTCTGGCTGACCGGCTCTATGACCGGGACCCAAATAACTTCTCACCACGCCTCGGGGTGGCCTGGGATGTGACCGGGAAAGGCAAAACCGTCATTCGCGCCGGGTGGGGAATTTTCTACGACAGCTTCTCCCAGGATTTCTTTGTTGGTCAGTTGCCGTTTAATACCTTCAATCCTGGACCAGCCTACAACCCGATTGGCGAATCACCGATTCTCTTCTCATTTTCAGCCGTGGACCGCTTAGTTCCAGGGTCACCGGTCTTTTCAGAATTTCTGGACTCAGACATATTTGCCGTGGACAGCAACCTGCGCACGCCGTATGTCCAGAATTTCAACCTCAACTTTCAGCAGGAACTCTTTAAGAACACGGTGCTTCAGGTTGGCTACGTAGGCTCGCAGGGTCGAAAACTCTACCGCTATCGCGACATCAACCAGCCTGGAAATCCAGCCGTCAACCCTGGGCGACCATTTGATAATGGACCATTTGCTCCATCGGGTGGGACATTCTTCTATGTAAACCAGTTTGAAAGTACGGCAGCTTCCAACTACAACTCACTGCAAACCACACTGACCATGCGCGAACTGCGTGGCTGGAACGTTTCAGTGAATTACACCTGGTCACATGCCATTGACAATGCCAGCGACGGCCAGGATTTCGTTCCCAACGCAACCCAACCAGACAACAGTTTTCGCCCTGACCTGGAACGCGGCAACTCCAACTATGACAGCCGTCACCGGTTTGTGGTGTCATTTGTGTATCAGTTGCCAAAATTTGACGTCACCAATCGGTTCATGAACAAGATGGTCAACGGCTGGCAAATGAGCGGGCTGATCACGGTCCGAAGCGGTAACCCCTTCCATGTCAACTTCTTTGACGATTTCAACGGCACAGGCGAATTCTTTCCTCGCCCAGAACTGGTGGGCGACCCCTATGCCGGCACCAGCGACCCGGATCGCTTCCTGAATCTGGCAGCCTTCCAGGTGCCGTGCCAGTTGGATGAAAACGGCGCCTGTATTCCAGGCACCCAGCAGTTTGGGTCCCTGGGCCGCAATTCCCTGCGCGGTCCAAACTATCGCAACTTCGATTTTTCACTGGTCAAAACCACGAACCTGACGGAACGGCTCAAGCTTGAGCTCCGCGCTGAGTTCTATAACATTTTCAACCATCCAAACTTTGCCAACCCACTCCTGCCCAGCTTCCTGGCGGATGCCGGATTTAACGGCATTGACAGCAACGGACGCGGCATTGGCTTCTTGCCGTTGACAGCGACTCCGGACGTCGGCATCGGCAATCCATTCCTGGGCGGCGGCGGCGGACGTAACATCCAGCTTGTGGCACGGTTTAGTTTCTAAT
>DAOQNB010000115.1:0-10165 GCA_035335845.1 Acidobacteriota bacterium
GTTTTGACGAACCAAAATAATTTGGGTAATGACAAGACCCGGAACCCGGAACCCGGAACCCGGAACCCGGAACCCTAAAACCCCCATGTCACCACTTTCCTCAGCAGCACTGGTCAATTTTGTTGGTTTTCTGACCGGAGGGACGCTCTATGCCATGCTGCTCATTCTGGTTGTGCGTCAACCCCGATTTCGAGGACCGGTGCCTCATTCAGGACCGGCGACTCTGGTTTCACCTGATTTGCTCCCCTTGAGTACGGCCCTGCTCGGGCTGTTTTGGAATCTGGGATCACTGGCGGTTCACGCGCTGCACGATTTTATGAACGGCCAGCCTCCCGCCATTTTGATTGCCGGAACCTATGTTTCCCTTGGATTTCTACCAGCCGTCGTGGTGCATTCGTCATTGCGTTCGCAACCGGCGGCGGTGGCAACCAGTTTTCAACGGTGGGTCAGTGTCTCAGCGTATGGGCTCAGTACAGTGGCCGGGCTGATTCATCTGGGCAGCGGAATCCAGGGAAAATCCCTTCCGGCCCAACCGGCGCTCCTGTTACTGACCGCTGGATTTGGCGTCATTATGGCGGCTCTGTTTTGGGCGACTCGCGACCAGTCAGGTGACCGGAGGGCCGTGTGGGCGGTCGCCCTGGCAGTGTTTGCGGTTTCGGCACTGCACCTTGGCCAGGCTGACCACGAAACAGAGTCGTGGTGGCTGGCATTGCTTGGGCATCAGGCGTCAATTCCACTTGCCTTTGCTATTTTGTATGAAGATTTCCGTTTTGCACTGGCTGATATTTTCCTCAAACGGGCGTTGATTCTGCTCACCTGTGTTGGACTGGTTCTCGGTGTCAGTGGTCTGGGTATCGCGCCGCTGTTTGTTGATCACGGCAGGCTTGATCTGCAATCACCGCTCACGCTGGGTGTGCTGCTGAGTCTTTGGGTTGGTTCAATCCTCTGCTACCCGCTCGTCACTCGAATCGGCACCTGGTTTGTGGATTCAATTGTCCTGCGGCGACCAGATTACCAGGCATTTTGCGGCGATTTGGCCCGCACCCTGACCACGGTTCAAGATCCACAGCTTTTGCTCGACCGGGTGTCACACGAACTTCAGCGGGCGCTGACCGCCCAAAATGTCAGTTGGGTGACCTCTGATGTCAGTTCACTGGATCAAGACTCGACCGCCGGACAGCCTCACCGGCAACTGGCTGAATTTCCAATCATCTGGCACAACCACCACGCCAAAGGGAACTTTTCATTGGCCGAAGAAACCGGCCTGGTCACTCATGTCGTCTTTCGGAAACCACAGAACCGTGACCGGCCACGGCTTCCCCTCATGCCCTTCCCCAAAGGACAGGCAGCCGTTCTGATTCCAACCGTTGAACCGCCAAACTTTCTGATTGTCATTTCGGATCTTTCCGGAGGCCGCCGCCTTCTCTCAGATGACATTGCGATGCTTGAGACGGTTGCGGTCATGGTTGCCCGGCGAATTGATGCCTTAAAGGTTAACCACGAACGCTGTGAACAAAACCTCCGCACACAGGAACTCAGCAAACTTGCCACCGAAGCCGAACTACGTACCTTACGGGCCCAAATCAACCCGCATTTTCTGTTCAATGCCCTGACAACCATCGGTTATTTGATCCAGACTTCGCCCGAACGCGCCCTGGAAACGTTGCTGCGGTTGACAAGCCTGCTGCGGACGGTACTCAAATCGAGCGGCGAATTTTCAACCCTGGGCGATGAACTTGATTTAATCGAATCCTATCTGGTCATCGAACGCGCCCGGTTTGAAGAACGCCTGCGCATTACAGTTATGGTACCGGACAAACTCCGTCAGGTTCGGATTCCCGCTCTGATCATCCAGCCAATTGTGGAAAATGCCGTCAAGCACGGAATTGCACAAAGTAAAACGGGCGGCGAGGTGTGTATTGCGGCTGAAACTGATTCTGAAGGTGGATCCGGCCTGCGTATCACCATCACCGATACCGGCGTCGGCGTCAGTGAATTTGTCCTGGCTCAGAATCGCCGGCGTGGACTGGGGCTCGCGAATGTCGAACGCCGACTCAGCGGGTTGTATGGACAACAGGCTGGCCTGACCTTTGAGAGTACACCGGGTCGTGGCACAACTGTGGTGCTCACCATTCCGACCACTCAATCAGATGAGCGGTCACACTCAGAATTCCGCTCCGCGAAAGGAAAATCGGCATGACTGGAAAAATTCGAGTGGTCATTGCAGATGACGAACGTCCAGCCCGCTCGTACCTGGCAGCCCTCCTGCGCGGGTTTGAAGACGTAGAGTTCATTGGTGAAGCTGAAAATGGTGCCGATGCCCTGGAGTTGATCGAATCGGTTCGGCCTGACCTGGCATTTCTGGATTTGCAAATGCCACCGCCAGATGGATTGACGGTTGTTCGGCTGCTCAAGAAAAACCGGATGCCGCTCATTGCCTTTGTCACTGCCTATGATGAATTTGCGGTCCAGGCGTTTGAGGTCAATGCGATTGACTATCTGTTAAAACCGGTTGAATCCAAACGCCTTCGAGAAACCATCAACCGCGCTCAGGAACGGCTTGAAGACACCGACTGGCGCACAGACAACGCCACCCGGCTTCGATCCGCGCTTTCGCAGTATGAAGAAACTGCCCGCCCGCCGTTGCTGGAGCGGATTCCTGTTCGCCACCGCGAAGAAATCCTGCTGCTCCAGGTTTCACAGATTGCCTCAATCACAGCCGACGGTGAACTACTACACCTGACGCTCGATTCGCAGGAACGCTACACAATTACCTACCGACTCAAAGATATTGAACTTCGGCTTGATTCGGCGCAGTTTGTGCGACTCAGCCGGAGCGCGATTGTCCGTATCAATGCCATCCGGAGCGCCACCCCAATGCCCGGCGGCACCTATCTGGTCAGTTTGACCAATGGTCAGCAACTGCATTCCAGCCGCTCGCAATCGCGCATCTTACGCGAAGACCTGCTGCGGCTTTAATGAAAGTAACACCAATTTTGGCTGAAGAAGTCGGGCTGAAAAAACGGGCTCGGGGGATTGAACCCATTTTCTTCAGCCCCAAGCCCTCAGCCCTGTTTTTTCAGCCCCAGACTCATTGCGAGTTGTGGTGATCAATTGATGCTGACTGGTGATGCACACAGTGAGGCAACCTCCAGTTCAAGCTAATCTGGCGGCCAGGTCGCCAAATTGATTGATTGATCGCTTTTCAGATCAATATTTCCCCGATAGTTACCCCATTAAAACCTCACCAATCAGCGAAGGATCTGGTTTGGTTTTCTCTGTATTCCGTGGCTCCGTGGTTTTTTATTCTGAAAATCTATATCTGCCACACCAGGAGTTTCGCCAATGAGGTTCCAACTTCCCTACTTTGTCTTTTCAATTTTGCTTCTCATTGATTTTCCTCTGGTTGTGCACAATGAGGATTTTTCTGATTCAAGAAGAATTTTGAATCCCAAATGGAACTTTCCTCGACCAGTCATACAGGACTCGCCGCCACAAGACACAACTGAATCCAGTTCCATTGGGTTGGAGGCATTATCACCCTATGCGATTGCAAAACTCATCACCGATGACCCGTTGGCTTTAGACGATATTTGGAATCAGTTGGGTATTCACAGTTTACATCTTGGATATGAAGGAATAAGTACCGACCGGTTACAGTCACCAGATCAGTTTTTAACCTCCCCCATTGTTAACGTCAAAACATATACTGACGAACTCGATGGCGAGCCGGGGAACGAAGTTTTGCTCAGAGTCTCAAACAATACCTCTGAAGAGTGTCGCTATGTTCTGTTCAAACCATTAAAACGCCGGGCTGGAAAACCACGATGGAAATTGCTCGGATATATTGATCATGACTTTGGAAGATACCAGATGCCTGAGCACTCAATTGCTCAGAGTGGTGGCAGGAAATGGCTGATGATTACGGTTCAAATGGGGTCTGGGACTGGGTATGCACGCTATGATAACCGGCTGTTTTCGGTTGATCACACAGGCTTAAAAGAAATATTGCAATTTCCATCTGAAGAAATTTTCGCATGCTGCGATAATTATCCAGCGAGGAAGTTCAAAACAAAGCTGGTACGGTGTGAAATGAGCGGAGCGACCACAACCGTTACCATAGATTTTTTAGCAACCTGGTGGGTAAATACTGACGGCGACATAGTCGAACTTTGGAAAAAAAAGCAGCGAGCACACTATCAAACAGATCCAATTTCCCAAAAGCTCACGCTTGATCCGTCACAATCCGATTTTGGTGAAGAAGAATTTAAAGCTATGTACGATGAAGAAGGGATAAGTCGAGAGGACTTCATTTTTTATAATTTCGGTGAATTGTCGAGGATTGCTCTTGAACCAGAAAATCCTCGTAAGAACTGGCTCGCGCATTTCCTTGCTAAAGCGGACCCGTCGCCCGAAAAAGAAAAACTTGAGAAGTTAATCTGCCAGTAATCCCCATCTTGCCATCTTCTGTCACTTCCCTTTTTATCCAGGATGTCACTGTATCCTTTGGCAACAACAACACCGAACATTTTTGGATAAATACTAAAACCAGCAAATTGTTCGCATGCGAACAATGCTCGCAATAAGTTGAAAATAAATTACTTAACCCCATTAAGTATTTTTTCCGAAACACGAAACCGACACCTTGAGTCCATTCTGAAATCAATGGCTTGCGGTTTGGAATCTTTGAAGCCAGGTCATTGTATCCCTGGCTTCCCTGTCATTTTGTCAGCCAGGTGTCAGGCAAATTCCCGACCAGGCGACTGAGAAGTTGCTCAACTCCGAAGTCAGCATCAATCAAAGCAAACCGTTGATTCTATTGAACAAAACAGCCTGAACCCTGAACCCTGAACCCTGAACCCCGAGCCCTAATTTGCCATTCCTGTTTTCCACTTCTTCAATTTCAGCTAGTATTGGGCGGCTCCGACATCCTGCCCAGGTCAATGATTCCCCAAATTGCGAGGATCTTTTTTCGACTGGTGTTCACGCTTTTTTAAAGCCAGAACCCCATCGAAGAAATGAGGCTTGCTCTGGTTATGGCAAAGACTGTTTTCCACCGATTGCTTGGGTTCGTCTGTTTGCTGGCAGGTCTTGCGCCAGGAATTGCAGGCGTGTCTCTTCTGGTCGGAAAACCGCTGGGTGCCGCCCCACCACCGCTGGTTTCTCAACGAGCAAGTCAATCCAGCGCCACTCCTCTTTCAACCGCCAAAGACATCACCACCACCGGGCGCTATGGATTTCGAATCTTTACCGACCGCGATGGGCTCCCACAAAACTCAATTACCTCAATCACCTTTGATCTCAAGGGGTATTTGTGGGTTGGCACTCTGGACGGCATTGCCTGCTATAACGGGCGCAAATGGATCGTGAAAAAGCTACCCAACCGGCAGGCGTCCAACTATGTGCGAACCCTCGTCGCAATGTCCGATGGAAGCCTCTGGGTTGGGACAAGCGGTGGCTTGTCAATTCTGAAAAATGATCAGTGGAGCACCTTTGATGAAAAATCCGGACTTCCCAACAATGAAGTCCGGGCGATTTTGGAATCAAAAGCGGTTGACGGTTCGCCGGAATACTGGCTGGGCACGGATGGTGGCCTTGTCTGTCTGCGCAATGGTGCCCCGGTTGTTCCCATATCGGCTGATGAGTTGCCCGATCAATCCATTCGGTGTCTGATGGAAACCAGAGACCCGATTGGAAACCGGATTATTTGGGCTGGGACGCGTAGCGGACTGGTACGAATTGAAAATAACCGGGTTTCCGTACTGACAACTAAACAGGGGTTGCCGTCAGATTTTGTGTTTTCTCTGGTTGAAACCGGCGCCGGCACCCATCACCAGGCCCTGTGGGTTGGCACGCAACGGGGATTGGCCAAACTTGAAAATGGTAGCTGGACAATTTACACCCGTGCCTCCGGTTTACCGGATGACACGGTTTTTTGTCTCCTGGCCTCAGAATCCGTCACCGGATCGCCCGTCATCTGGGCGGGCTGTGCAGGTCGCGGCCTTGGCCGGCTTGAAAATGGCACCTGGACCACAATTAGCCAGCGTGAAGGAATCCCCTACAACGTGGTCTGGAGCCTGCGCGAAACGCAATCCGAAACTGGCGCCCGCACCCTCTGGGTTGGCACGGCTGGTGGCGGACTGGCACGACTGGAAACCGGAAAATGGGTAGCGCTGACCACATTGACTGGGCTTCCCAGCAACAGTGTCTATAGCATTTTCGAATCTATTTCCCCAGTTGGGGAATCAAGTTTCTGGTTTGGTACCACGCTGGGGGTCGCCAGATTTGAAAAAGGCGAGTGGGTTCCGGTTCCCGGTCCCTTAGAACAGGCCGCGGTCAATGTGTTTTATGAAACAACCGATGCTGAGGGCACCCGCACACTCTGGGCCGGGTTTGATCGAGGGCTTGCCCGCTATCACAACAACCAGTGGGAGACCTTTCACTCTGACGCAACCAGTGGCCAATACCATATCACCAGCATCTTGCAGGTAACGCTCCCCGCTCAGCCATCTGAATTGTGGCTTGGCACCAAAACTGGCCTGGTCAAATTTGGCCAGAATCAACTCGTTCCGATTCGCGATCTCAGCACCCCCCTTCTGGAACATCACGTGCGATGTCTGGCCCAAACCCGGCTTGCAAGCGGAAAAACAGTGGTCTGGGTCGGGACTCGACAAGGACTGGCCTGCCTCCGCGATGGCGTCTGGCACACCTATGACGTCACCAACGGTCTGCCACACAATGACGTTCTCTCACTGCAGGAGCTTGAAACCAGAGATGGTCGCCACGAACTCTGGATTGGCACCTTTGGCGGAGGAGTTGCCTGCCTCGATCTGACCAGTGACGAGCCACACTGGACCTACTATTCTGATTCAACCACGCCGGCGCTCCCCAATAATGTCATTTATCAAATCCGGGCTGATTTCAAAGATCGCCTGTATTTCTTTACCAACAAAGGCGTGGTGCGACTCACTCAGGGCAAGATTCCGGCCCTGTCTCCTGAAGCCCAGCGAGTTGAGATCTTTACCACCGAAGATGGCTTGCCGAGCAATGAATGCAACACCGGGGCGTCATGGGTTGATAGCCGGGGCCGCATCTGGGCCGGCACCATTGACGGGGCGGCGGTTTACAGTCCAGCCAATGAAATTGAAACCCGGGCCCCCTGCCCACTCATCATTGAACGGGCCTGGCTCACCGGGTCAGACCAGCCAGTGGTCAACCACTCAGTTCTCGCCCACTCAGATAACAACCTCTGGTTTGAATATACCCTGCTGAGTTATTACCGCGAGAATGACACCCAGTACCAGACACAACTGGTTGGCCTGGATGAAAAACCCTCGGCCTGGACCAATGACTACAAAAAGGAGTACACCAATTTACCGGCTGGAGATTACACGTTTCGCGTCTGGGGCAAAGACTTTGCCGGCAATGTCTCAGGACCGGTCTCGTTTTCATTTCGGATTAAACCGGCCCCCTGGGTTACCTGGTGGGCAGTTGCCCTCTATATTTGCCTGGCCATCGGCACTGGATATCTGGTCATTCTGTGGCGGGTTCAGGCCCTGCAACGCCAAAACCAGTTGCTTGAAGAAAAAGTGAGCCAGCGCACCCAGGTGATTGCCGAACAGGTTGATAAATTGACCATTTCCGAACAACTGGCACTGGCGGCCAAAGAAGAAGCCTTGCAAGCCAAAAACCAGGCCGTCGCGGCCAATCAGGCCAAAAGCACATTTCTGGCGACGATGAGCCACGAGTTACGCACGCCGCTCAATGCGATTCTCGGTTTTGTGCAATTGATGCAACGCGACCAGCACCTGTCAACCGACCAGCATGAGAATCTCGACATCATTATGCGGAGCGGCGAGCACCTGCTGGCACTCATCAACGATGTCCTGTCAATTTCAAAGATTGAATCTGGCCGCGTCACCCTCAATCAACAAAATTTCAACCTCCAGAAAATGCTGCAGGGCCTGGAAGAGATGTTTCGGCCACGAGCAGAGTCCAAGAACCTGCGCTTTTGCTTTAACCTGGATCCTCAACTTCCCCACCACGTGCTCGGCGACGAGAGCAAACTGCGGCAGATCTTAATCAATCTGCTTGGAAACGCCTTTAAATTTACTGACTATGGATCGGTGGAATTGATCGTCAACTGGAAAAAAGATCGAGTCGAATTTCAAGTTTGCGATACCGGTCAGGGAATTTCTGATGAAGACCTGCCCGAAATTTTTAAGGCATTTGTGCAGTCGGAAACTGGACGCCGGATGAAGGAAGGCACCGGGCTGGGACTGGCCATCTGTCAAACCTTTGTCCAGTTGATGGGAGGTGAAATCAAAGCGGAGAGCACACATGGGCACGGCTCGCGGTTCTCGTTTGAAATCCCCTTGATGGGGGTTGAATTTGAGGAAAAATCGCAGATCGAACGCAAAGTCATTGGCGTCGAACCAGGTCAGCCCAGTTTTCGGATTCTGATTGTTGATGACAAATGGGAAAACCGGCGGTTGCTGGTCAAAATGATGAATTCAATCGGCTTTGAAGTCAAAGAAGCCGTCAATGGCAAAGAAGCCGTTGATTTATGGATGCAGTGGAATCCGCACCTGATCTGGATGGATATGCGCATGCCGATTATGGATGGCTACACGGCAATTCGCAAAATCCGTGGCTATGAAATCGGAATCCGCATGCGGGAATATGAGATTTCCCGTTCTGACGGTGGTCGGATCCGCAAAGAAGACACGCTGCGGCAAAACTCCGGGCGCGGGCGCGGCATCCGGACAGTGATCATTGCTCTGACAGCCAGCGCCTTTGATGAAAGCCGCAATACCATTCTGGCCCAGGGCTGTGACGATTACATTTCCAAGCCGTTTCGGGATTCGGTCATTTTTGAAAAGATGACCCAGTATCTGGGTGTCAAATTTGTCTATCGCGACCTGGCGGCCACCACCGCCGAACACCGTATCAACACCGATGCCCTCCAGGCATTTCTGGCCGAACAATCCCCTGAAGTTCTCGCTACCTTAAACAAAGCCGCCAACGAAGGCGATCTCGAAGCCACCTATGAAGTCATTGATCAGATTGATCAGGGACAGCACCACGACCTGGCTGATAAGCTCCGGGCCATGGTCAAAGCCTATCAGTTTGATGAATTGCTGGATTTGATTGAAGGCGTGGCGAAGTAGCGAACCGACAGTTGAGGAGCAAGTCCCGAGGCGTTACGCTTCAGATGGGTGTCTGTCAACCCATCATTCTTGTGATTTTGACTCCTTTGCGCCTTTACCAGGTTGCGCCTTCACTCCATTTTGCTATTTCGCTTTTCGAATAAAGAAATTCTCACAATCTTGTTTCATATTCCCCAACATCGGCATATAATCGAGACTCCTGCCCCTTTGTGATCCCAAATAATTCTGATGTTACATTTTACTTTGAAGGAGTCCCTTACAATGCCGCTCGCTACCAGTGGTCATAAGGGAGTGAGTCGAATTGACCATCCGGCGAAGCAAATGCACGGATGGTATGTCCGCGTCCCCTTCCGCGGCCAGATTCATTCCAAATTTTTTAGTGACAGCAAGCATGGCGGAAAAGAAAAAGCACTCAAGAAGGCAGTTCAATGGCGTAATAAAATTGAGCGAGAAATTGGGAAACCTCGGACGGATCGGCCCGTAGTCACGGCCAGTCCGCGGAACAACACCGGTGTCATCGGTGTTCAACGAATGGTGCAAATCCGGCAAAACAAACACGCACCACCCAAGGAATACCCAATTTATGTTGTTTCCTGGCAGCCCGAGCCAGGCGTGCTCAAACGAGAGATTGTCCCGATTAACAAATACGGCGAGGAAAAAGCGTTTATGAAAGCGTGTGCGATTCGCCGTAAGCGTGAACGAGAAATGTTCGGGAAATCAATTGTACCAACCGCTACTGATCTCACGCTGACAGAAGGTGACGCTTCTTAATGCCATGATTTGGTGACATTGAGGTTCACAACGACGGATCCTGCGGCCCGGCTCCCTTTATCAAAACCTGCTGTTTCATTGCGAAACAGCAGGTTTTTACTTTTGTCAGAAAGGTAATACCAGAATATTCAAACTTTCGAATGTAATGACATTCAGAACTAAAACCATCGGGCTGAAGACATTGGGCTGAAGACGTCGGGCTGAAGACATTGGGCTGAAGACAT
>DAOQNB010000116.1:0-2196 GCA_035335845.1 Acidobacteriota bacterium
CTCGGGTTGTAAAGAGCCGGTTCAGGGTGGCATCAATCAACGATTCGGTAATTTCCTCGACCGCAATCGGCCCCAGGTGTCGGGCGCCGGCTTCGATCAGAAGTGCATATACAAACACTTCGCGTTCGGTCAGGCGGGCGCTTCGGTTGGCAATACTCACGGTCCAGCCACGGCGACCAGTACACAACCAGATGTGGATTTCATAAGTTGATTCAACCAGGTCGAGGTCTTCCTGGGCCCGAGCCACCAGGTCGCTGTATTTGACAATCTCCGGTTGCCAGTTGGCGAGCAGCCCACGCAACCGGATAAAGGGGATATCCGCCAGATAGATACGGGCATCCTGGGTTGAAACCCGTTTGATGACCGTCCCAAATCGGTCGGTGATTTCCAGTTCTTTGGGCTGAGACGGAAGATAGTAAAAATCCGGATGCGTTTCGAAATCCTCGCTGACCAGAACGTGGGAAAGTCGGTCCTGAACCCGACCGAACAATTGCATGGCCGCTGTCAGGAAAATTCCCATCGTTTTGCGGCCTCCGGCGACCGAGGCATACAGCATGGTTTCTGGATCAGTGGTCAAAGTCCGGACCAGTTCGCAAATCTGGTTTCCAGCCTGCACATTATCGCTTTCGGTCCGAATATCACGCAGCATCGAGTCTGACGAGCGCAGTAGCCAGATTGTCGTTTCATCAAACTTCATCCGGCCTGAATCAAATCCAAACTCACGACAGAAGGCAAAAAACTGGCCAGTGTCTGGAGCCAGAAGCGTTGAGAGCAATTGATTGCGACCATCCAGGGTCGTCATCACCCGGATTTCGTCAATCCACTCGGCGCGCTCCACCATCAGGACATAGAGCGTTTCTGTGACAATCTGGGGAGTCATCCCGGTAACACATAACAACACTTTTTTGCGCTTTGACATCAGTAACACCTTTCATCAACCAAATCACGGTGGAGCAAAGCGTACCTGAAAAAAATGGTCATCCTCGAACTGGCAACATTGCTGGAACCAGTCTTCAACCAAAAAGAACTCGTGATGGTTCAGGGTAATGCCATCAAGTGTGAGGCGTAACGCAGGGGACAAGGCAGAAAACCTCTCGTCAAAAGGCTATACTCTGAACCTCTTTCTAAACTGGGCTCTATTTGATGTAAACGCGTGCTGGCTGAGGGAAAGAGCACATAAGGACAGGTTGGGGAACCCGTATCAGGATAAAGCTGGGAAAATATGCGCTTTTGTACTCGCAAATGTCAATTACCGGTAAACAAAAACCAGAACTGGCTTTCAAAAAGGGTGAATTCCATTCTTGTTTTTTAGGGGTGAGTCAAGCATACTTTGCGCCATCCTTTCAGGCGTCACCTCTATTTTTTCAGTTGAATTACTTCTTTTTGACAACAATCCACTTCACGATCCCACCTGTCGTGAGCTGGGCGGACTCAACCATACTCTTAACCCAAAGCTGGTTCTGTTTCATTGAAATTGTGGGCTTCGGAAGGTCCAAACCAAACTGAAAGCTCAGGTTTCGATCCGGTATTTCCAACTTCGATCTCAAATATTTCCACTGACTAAGGAGAATTCTTCCATGGCGAATGTAAACGAATGTTTAAGTGAAGCCCTGCAAATTGATGGTTCACTTGCCGTCGCGTTAGGCGATTGGAAAAGCGGCATGTGTTTAGGCTCAAATGGCTCGAATACCCCAGCCTATCCGGCTTCAAAACTTGAATTAGCGGTTGCAGGGAATACCGAAGTGATCCGGGCCAAGAAAACAGCCGCCCAATCACTTGGCTTGAACGACCACATTGAAGACATTTTGATTACTCTTAAAACCCAATACCACTTGATTCGAATGGTCGAAGCTCATCCATCACTTTTCTTTTATCTGGTTTTAGATCGAAACAAATCAAATCTGGCGATGGCCCGGCTCAAGCTGGCACAAATCGAGCAGAAGATCTCCATTTAAAACCACGCGGGCTTGGGGCTGAAAACTTTGGGCTGAAGAAGTCGGGGTCAGGGTATCCAACCCGTTTTCTTCAGCCCAGCTTCTTCAGCCCGCTTTCTTCAGCCCCCAGCCCAACTTCTTCAGCCCACTGTCTTCAGCCCCAAGCCCGATGTCTTCAGCCCCCAGCCCGCTGTCTTCAGCCCGCTGTCTTCAGCCCCACATCATTACACCCCAAACTTGTGCAACAAGCCGGTGAGTTCAT
>DAOQNB010000116.1:2296-10149 GCA_035335845.1 Acidobacteriota bacterium
TCTTCAGCCCCACATCATTACACCCCAAACTTGTGCAACAAGCCGGTGAGTTCATACCGGGCCATGGCGAGGTTGCCCCGTTGCTTATCAATCGTGACAAGAATGAATAATTCGGGATGAGTTGGTACGACCCGGATAAGTTGAAACTCATCCTCGGTGGTAAATAACATATCTTCAACTGTCCCCTCGGGTTCAAGATCCCTCATTGACTGAACAACGATTTTTACAGTTTTGCTATATTCCTGACATAGCTCTGCCTGATCGCACTGGTGGGTGATGTTGCGAACTCCGAGGGGGGTTCCTTGCTTCCAATTTGCCAGACCCAGTCCTTTCAAACCGTCAATGCTTCTGAGCCCGTCGAGCAGGTCATTGACCCAGGGATAAGATTGTGCGCCATTGTCATGATTGTCCTCGATGACAGGCTGGGGAGGTATTTCCGGGGTTGGTGAAACCGCCGTTTCCAGGGTTTCCGGTGCAGGAGGTTCATCATTTGAAAGATCCCGCAATAATTGAGTGAGCGTGCGCGTAATGACCCGGTCTTTTTTCTTACAGACATTTTCCAAGGTAATTTCTTCCGGGTGCCAGTTCAGGATTTCAAACAGGGCCTGCTCACCCCGGCGGAGTTCATGTTCGGCGTTAACCAGTTCACCGGCTTTGAAATAAATCGTCCCCACTCGCCCTTCTGAAATGACCCGCAGGGTGCAGGTTTTGCTCTCGGTTTCAAGAATTTTCAGAAATGTCGCCAGGGTAATTCCTTTGAGATTGCCCCGGACTCGCCGGTTGAGTCCTTCCTGCCTGAGAAAACATTCTTTAATCGTATCGGCCAGCACCTGAGTATCAATTGGTTTTTCAATCCACCCAACCGCCCCAAACGCCGATACCTGTTGTTCAATATCCGGAGTCCCAAACGCGGTCATCACCACGACCGGGATATTGATTTGTTTGTTCAGCATATAGACCAGGAGTTGAAACCCGTCCATCAGCGGCATTTTGAGGTCTGTCACGACCAGATCAACTTCTTCTGTGTGCAGGGTGATAATTGCCTCTGAGCCATCTTCGGCGGTGAGGACTTTCAGATCTTCAAAGTAAGAGGGCAGAACATCGGCCAGGCTGCTTAAAAACAAGCGTTCATCATCAACGATTAGAACTGTTTTCATAAGAATGTCTTCTCTCCAGAGTCAAGTAGAATAGCTGGGCCTTGGGCTGAGGGCTTGGGGCCATAAGCACCAGGATCAGGATTTCAGGCCCGCAGGGCGCCGTTCAATAGCCGTGGTGCGAAGCCCACGGTCACGATCAGCACGAGACCCAGGCCCATCTCATGCAGGTGAAAAACTCAAGCCAACAGTGGTGCCAACACTTGGCCGGCTAGTGACGGTGATGGTCCCGTTCATGCGCGTCACCATCCGTTTGGTAATCACCAGTCCCAACCCGGTGCCGTGCGGTTTGGAGGTGTGAAACGGCTTAAAGAGATTGAGCACCTGCTCTTCGATCATGCCCACCCCATTGTCCTCGATTTCAATCCAAACCCGTTTATCTTTAACGAATGCGGAAATTTTGATTTTTGGGTCCTCCGATCCCTCCAGGGCATCGGCTGAGTTTGAAAAGAGATTCATCAGAACCTGATGCAGAGCGCGTTGATCAATTTTGACAAATGGCAGGCCCGGTGCAAAGTATCGCTCAAGCAAAATACCCCGTCGGCCAAAGTCATCACTGACCAGGGCAAAGAATTTCTGAATAAACAGCGTCAGATCAACCCGCTCCAGTTGTGGATTTTCGTGCATGCTAAAGGTTCGCAAGGTGCGCAGCAGGTACTCAACGCGCGAGACTTCGGACAGTGCGCGGTCAACATATTTACTCACGGTTTCCGGCTGACACTGGCCATTATTGATTTTGAGAAACGTCAGAGCCGTTTTGACCGAATTAATCGGATTTCCCATCTCGTGGCGGATGCCCGAAAAGATATACCCCACGTTGTCCATCATGTTGACAGCTTCGGCAATTGACTCCAGGCGGCGTTTTTCGGTCACATCACGGCCAACAGCTACATAATTGATCACTTCGCCCTGGCCAGAGCGAATCGGTGAAATCGTGGCCTCGACAACGCACAACTGACCAGTTTTAGTCAGGGCTTGATAATCACCCTGCCACCACCGGCCTTTCATCACCGAGCGGATAATTTTCAACAGAGTTTTTTCATCGGTCGGTTTAAAGAACTGAGTCTGAAATTGCTGATTGATGATTTCGGACTCGGTAAACCCGGTGATGGCTTCAAAGGCGGGATTGACATATTCGACAACGCCTTGAGCATTAAAGATCATGATGGCTTCGGCAGCCTGTTCAATGGCGGTCAAGAGCAATCGCATCTCCATTTCAGCTCGTTTGCGGGCGGTGATGTCTTCGATAATATGCACCCAGCCAGCCCCGATTTCGCGTTCGGGTGAAATCCAGTAGCTGCGAACTTCAAACCATTGGCCAGCAAACCCGGTTAACTGGACTTCGCGGATGACCTGGGTTGATTCCGATGGCGGCCAGGCACCACAAAAATCCAAATCACCAATGGTCTGGCAAAAAAAGATTTCATCAATCAAGCGACCAATCAGGCGCGTGTAGGGAAGATCGAGTAACCTGACCACGGCACTATTGCACCGCCGGATGTGTCCGCTCTGATCAACCAGCAAAATCATGTCGGAAATTGCATCCACGGTGGCAACCCATTCAATTTCAGCCTGCCGGATGCGTTCCTGAGATTGCCGGTAGGTCTGGCGGAGGGCGTCTTCGGTCAATCGTCGCAGGGTTGTATCCTGGTGCATGACCACCAGCCGTGTCCCAATCGCAGGTGAGACGTCGGTGATCCTGGTCACCAGCAGGCTATACCATCGCTGTCGGGTTGGGCTATGACAGGGGTATTCCAGGACAAATTCACGTTGTTTGCCAGTCAAAACATTCCGGATCCCGGTTGCCACTGACGAGGCTTCGTCCGCATTTGGCCCACAGGCAGAATCACACACCGCCAGGTAATTGACCCCAATCCCATAGTTTCCCACCATCTGGTTGGAATCAGCAAAGTCACGCCAGGCCGCATTGACTGATAAAATCGTGCCCTTGTCATCCAAAATGGCAATGTGGGCTTTGAGGGCATCAATGGTCTTTTGCACGATTTGATGTGAGGTCCGGAGCGCCACCTCAGCCTGTTTGCGTTCAGTAATGTCGCGAACAATCACCGTAAATTTGTCATAATGGTCGGTTTGAAACCGGCTCATTGAAATTTCAGCCGGAAATGTCGAGCCATCTTGTCGGATCCCCTGGGATTCGAGCGGAATTCCAAAGTGAATCAACAGTTTCGGGTCTTCGATGTCCAGCAGTTTCTGGATCGCAACCCCCCTGGTTTCTGATCCGGATAAGCCAAACATCCGTTCGGCAGCCGGGTTCAAAAATTCAACAGTGCCCTCCCAGGTAAAATTGATAATCGCATCCAGGGCATGAAAGACAATCGAGTGCATCCGCGCTTCGGTATTATGCAACTGGATCTCAGCCTGACGGGCTTTGACCAGTCGCCGAACTCGATGCCGGAGCACGGTAAAGTGAATCGGTTTGATCAAAAAGTCAGTCGCTTCAGCCGCAAAGGCATTTTCCACGGCTGCTTCGTCAGCTAAAGCTGTCAGCATCAAAATTGGAATTTTTTCCGCCCCTGGAAACTGTCTCAATCGCCGACAGGTCTCGATACCGTCGAGTCCAGGCATCATAATATCCAGCAAAACCAGGTCCGGTCGCATTTGCTGAAACAACATCAGGGCATCTTCGCCATTCCCAGCCAGAATGACCTTATAGCCTTCTCGTTCAAGCGTAATTTGGAGGAGCCGCTGGATTTGAAAGTCATCGTCCACGACCATCACCAGCGGTTGCTGGGGCAAAGGGTGGGGTGTTGAGGGTGGGGCAAACTCAATCATATGGAGTACATTCCTTGGCTTTGGAAGGCGGCAATACGGGATGAGAGGTTTTACCCTTATCGTTTCAACCGGATTGAAAAAATGTTGGGGTTTAATAGGGCTGAGGGTACCGGGCCAGGGGTTGAGGGAAATACATAATTTTCAACTGTTTAGCCTTTTTCTCACGCGATCAGATCATTGAAATGGAGTGACATACCGACCGATCACCCGTCACCGCTCTGTTTCTTGCCCCGGTTTGCAAGACCTGAGAAAATGAAGGGCATCAACTTTGCAAACGACTGGTTCTACAATAGTTTCAGTTTGAGCGAGTACAGAGGATTGACTGGATGAACCCAAAAAGAAAAGCACGCACTATACCAAATGCTTGAGAAACTGACGAAGGGCAGGTTCGTGAAGCTGCGCTTCTGATTCACCCATGGCAATGGTGGCTTCGATCAGTTCGGGGCGAGTGTAATCCCACCGGTCAACCGGAGTGTCGGTCGTTGGTGCGATATATAATCGCGGTCCCTGGATTCCAAGGACATGAACCGGATAGGGACGTGTCAAGAAAACGACAGTTTGCTCAATTGAACCGTCTTGATCCAGTAAGAAGGCGGGGGCGTTGTCAATAATGCCCCCATCTAGCAGTCGGTGACCACTAAATTTTCCGAGAGGGGTAAAGGGCGGGGTGGCTGAAGATGCCAGAATCAAGTCAGCCAGTTCAGCAGGGGTCCGGCATTGCCGGGCATCATAGGCAAAAGGGGTAAACCCCAGATACCGACCAAACGATGGGTGGATCATTTCCTTGCGCAGGGCTTTTTCAAGCGAATAGGCCGAAAGACCCAACATAACGGTTGCCAGGGCTGGCAGCCAGGGCAAAATTTTGGTGGTCAAAACCCAAATTGGAAAGGGTTGGTTCTGAACTCGCGCTAATCCACCTTCAGCAAACGCATGCAACAGCGTATCGCGGTAAATTGGAGCATGGGGGGTTGGTCGCTGCCCTTTGAGCAGGTTTGACCAGACAAAATTTTTGACCACGCCTTCGCGGCGTTGTTTCCAGAATTCACCGGCCTCGTGCTGGCGACCACTTAAAATGAACGTTACGACACAGGCGCCGGCGCTGCAGGCTGCCACGGCACCCACGTGTGGCCAGATCTGTGATCCCCACTGGTTCATCAGACCCAGTTGATAAAACGCACGGTTTCCACCACCGGCAAAGGTCAATCCAAGAGTTTTCATGGTGTGCAATTTGTTCTCGACCTGCTGAGGAATCGGTACCAAATAACTTCATCAACTTGAAACGCATATGTACGAAGCCAAAATCTCACCACAGAGGACACAGAGGAACGCAGAGGGAAATCAATCAGCTTCAACCTCTGTGTTCCTCTGTATTCTCTGTGGTGAAAAAATGATGAAGTTATTTTATTTCCAACCCTTCATTGATACAGGTTCGTCATCAAACAAAAATCGGCGGACTCCATAACTGTTGGTACAAACTCAACTGTGATTCCTATCTGGCGGCTGAAACTTCCCGAATCCATCCATCGCGCCGGGTTTTCCAGGCTGGAGTCACCGAAGCCCACTTCATATTTGATTCAAGTTCAAGCAACAGGGCGGCAACCTGACCTGCAGTGGTAGTCCGCTGGCAGTCAGCCACCCACGAATCACGACGTTTTCGCCAGCCGGCTTCCACCATTTCCCAGGTAACGTTTGACTCAAATTCAGCGAGCAGAGCACCTAACTTTTGCGCCGAATTTGCTCGCTGGCAGTCAACCAGCCACGAATCGCGACGTTTTTTCCAGTTGCCGTAGACGGCGCCCCATTTGACGTTCGTTTCAAGCTCGGTCATCAAAGATCCCAAACTGGCCTTGACGATTGGTGCCGAGGTCAGTGGTTTCGCACTTGATGGCTGGGAAAGCTGGGGTATCACACCGATGATCGAAATTGCTAAAACCAGAATGGCAAATAGTTTTTTCATTGGACTCTCCTCAGTAGACACAGATGAAATAGATTGAGGTCAATTGGTGACAGGTGACTGGGCTAAACCGGCAGGAACCGGGCGGATGAGTCTGTCGGACGTGCGTGCAGATACCGGCCCGTTGTGGCGATGCTTTCGTGGCCAAGGGTTGCCTGCACCAGATGGATTGGTGCGCCGCGATCTAAGGCGTGTGACGCGTGGGCATGCCGGAGCCAGTGTGGCGAAACATTCCCTTCGATTCCAGCCCGTTTGGCGGCGGCCCGGACGATCAGGTAAACCATTGAGGTATCAAACTGACGTTTAAAGCGCGACAGAAACACCGGCTGGTCAGGGGTTGCATCGCCTTTGAGCGTAAGTAATTCGCGCCATGTTGTCGAAGACAGCAGAATGGTCCGGGTTTTGTTCCCCTTCCCATACACCGTGATTTGCCCGGCATCGCCCCGAGGTTGCACATCACGCCATTTGAGGCCACAGACTTCACTGACGCGGAGCCCTGCCGCATAGAGCAACCGAATTAACCCACGGTTCCGTTTATTTGGTTCAAGCGCAATCATTTGCAGGACATCGGCTTCGGGCAAAATCCGTTCGGCCAGCGAATCTTTGGCAGTTGGAACCCGCAGTACTCGACCAACATCATATTGGAGATAGCCGATTTTATGCCCAAAGGCGAGCAGGGATTTGACGCTTGACAGGACCCGCGCCAGCGACCTCGGTGTCAGTGTCGTGAACGAATGAGAGAACTGTTGTAAGTCCTGGAGGGAAGCCAGCGCCAGCGGCTTATTGGTAAAGGCTCGAAACCGATTGACGTCCAGCCGGTAGCAGCGTTGGGTATGAGGGCTGCGTCCATGCAGCCACAATTCAACCAGCCGGTCATCATCAAGTTGCTGGTCTGCCAGATGCGCGAGTTCTCCGCCGCGAGCCATTTGAGCTGCCACATTGATCAACGTATCTTTATCCACAAGTGCACACCTTTCTATTTGAGGGCTGAAAAACCAGGGCTTGGAGCTGAAGACATCGGGCTGAAGAAGTTGGGTTGAGGGTATTGAACTCGTTTTTTTTTCAGCCCGTAGCCTGAAATCCCAATCACCAGGTAATGAAGTGGCAGCCATTGTGCGCTACGTGAGCTTTGGAATTCAAGATAAATTCAGCAGAAAGAAAACTATTCAACCTTCTTTTTTGGTGGCAGTTTGGTACTGACCGCTGCCAGTAACGCATCCATGCCAGATTTTGGGCGGATCATCACGGTAAAATCTTGAATCAGGCCAGCATCATTGAATCGGAGGATGTCAATGCCTTCAACCTCCCGGTCGCCAATATGAGCCCGGAAAATCAACCCGATGGTGCCATCGGGGGACTGGAGTTGATCAGTGTAGTGAAAATCTTCAAAGACCTGGAGCAACACTGAAAACAGCCCGGCAATGGCGCGTTTGCCTTCAAATGGTTGAAACGTGATGGGACTATGCAGGACGGCATCATCAGCCAGCGCCGCCAGCATGCCCTCCAGGTTGTGTTGTTCGACTGCTTCACGAAAACGAACGGTTGTCATGGAAAAACCTCAATTGGTATGGAGTGCGGCGGCTTGACGCCGCTTTTGGGTGTGGAGTGCGGCGGCTTGACGCCGCTTTTTATGCCTCCTGATGCGGTCCAATGTGGAACCGCATCCCGGTCAGCGCTCCATCAATATAGGTCAGGGGACGATAGAAATAAAACCAAACCAGGTTGTCCGGTGGAAAAATGACATAGGCCAGTTGATTTCGTTCCCACACCTGAATGTGATTGGAACGAAAGATCAAGTAGCTGCCGACATACACCACCAGGACGAGCGCGAAGAATGCTAAACTGGTCAGAAAGACCGGCTTTTTCATTTCCGTACCCTCCTCTCAGGATCAATATGACTCGAGTTTAGACAAACTCGGGGCGACTCGTCAGTTTGACGAGAGGAAAAAAGC
>DAOQNB010000117.1:0-10131 GCA_035335845.1 Acidobacteriota bacterium
ACCTTTCCCCAGTTTTCCTTCTACGAGGGTAGGAGTTGATGAATCACACACTGTCATTTGAACACCACAGGTCACCGAACCAGCGGTCGAGCGCATGATAACTTCGGCATCCTGTGAGCTTGGGGATTCAATCAGCACGTTTCCGGTCTGCGTTTCAATACTGGCACTCGCGACTGGCCCCAGAACCTCAACATCCCCTTGATTGGAGGTCAATCGGAGGTGGGTCCGGCGTGGAATATAGATTTTTAAGTTGATTGGACCAGCATCCAGTTTGGCTGGGCAAACGATGGTAATCTGATTGGCCCCTTTCCAGAACGAGACCTCAGATTGCAGAACTCTCTGGCTTCCACCACCTTTTCGGGCCGCCACAACATGAACCAGGTCTTCTCCCCAGACCTCCACCGCAATCGTGCCAGCCGGATTATCAACTTTGATATTGGCATTCGAGCCAACCTCAAAGCTTTGTTCGAAGACATCATCTGAATCAGCCGCTACCTGCCCCCAGGAACAAGCTAAAAATAAAAGTACACCGACTATTGCCCACTTGCTCTTCCCCTTGATCAATCGTGTGGTCACGATACTTCTTTGAACACGAAAGAACTGTTTCACAATGTAGTCCTCCTCAAGACGGGGCAGAAATTGGGGTTCCGGGTTCCGGGTTCTTTGAATACTCCAAGCACCGGGCACCAGGTACCAAGCACTGAGCACCAGTCACCTGCCTACTGCCAGCGAGTCCATCCTGGTGGAACTCCGGCCCGGCGGGCCTCTTCGGTCAAGGCATTGTAGCGAATTTGGACAGCCGTCAGATTCAACCGTGCTTCCATCAAACGCTCTCGAACTTTGGTTTCAAAATCCTGGCCACTGGTATTGGTTTGTGGGATCAAAACAGTGCTCCCAGGATTGTAATACCCACCATTGCCATTGATCACCACACCACCAGGGGTTTGGATGGTGCTGTATGATGTTTGCCCACGTCCCCGATTGGCTTCCAGTTGTGAGAGCTGATTTTGCAAAATACCGATCAACTCTTCTTGCACTGCCATTTCGGTCAGGAGTGGTCGGGCTCGCTCACGCCAGTAGGCTTCGGACTTTCGATCCAGGACTGGATCAATCGGAGGTGGCTGGAAAGCGGGTGTGGCGGCAGCGACCTCAGAAGTTGGGGGCGTTTCAGGTGTTGTATCCTTGTTCTTCTTTGAATCGCCACGACGTTGCTTGTAGGTCTCAAAGTCAGCATTGACCAGCGTACGCGTGATCGGTGTCTTTGCCCGGGCAACAGCAGTTTTATCTTTCATCGCTGGAGTTGGTTTTACCGCAGGCACATCCGAATCAAGAATCGGGAGCGGTGCTCCGGCTCGCTGGACAAATTCACCAATCCCTTGATGGTTGGCCATTTCTGTCTTGGCAATATCAACATTGTTGACTGACACTGAGAACCGTTTCCCGTCGGCCAGCACGAAAACAGCAATATCATTAACGATGCGGTAATTCTCTTGAACTTCAAGCCGTCGGCCATCCTTGAGAATAACCGTGTATGCCGACGCACTGGCAGTCCAGGAAGCGACCACAAGAAACGCAGCCAGAAGTGGTTTCTTCATAGGCCCTCCACGAAAAATTGTGGGATTTCAGTTGTTGGAAAATGAGTGATAACCGGCGAATGACCCTGGGATTTGGGCGAGTATAGCACGCGATTTTCGCCTTGTCATAGCAAGGCCACTTAACTCAGCGGAAAAGAAGAAAAAATAAGCGGAAGTTTTACAATTGCTGCGGGCTGAAGAAGACGGGCTCGGGGCTGAAGACTCGCAGGCTCGGGGCTGAAGACTTCGGGGTTAATACCCTGAGCCCGTCTTCTTCAGCCCGTCTTCTTCAGCCCGTCTTCTTCAGCCCAATGTCTTCAGCCCGATGTCTTCAGCCCAATGTCTTCAGCCCAATGTCTTCAGCCCGATGTTTTCAGCCCGATGTCTTCAGCCCAATGTCTTCAGCCCGATGTTTTCAAGCCCTACCCCAAATAGCCCAGGGCGCGCAATCGCTCTTCCAGTTCGCTGGCTTCTTCGTCTGAAAATACTTCGGTGGAGGAACTCGACACACTGGGGTTTGAACCACCCGTCAATCCATCTTTATACGATGTTCCCTGCCGACGAATGGGGTTAGCCCTGGTAAATTCTGAGGTGAAGGCATCGAGCAGCGGCTGGCCATCCATGTCCTGTGTCAGGGCCGCACCCAGTGCAAAGAGGGCAGTTGGCGTAATATCGCGGAGATTGGCACCGGTCAACTGGTGGTTTTTACGAATGTGCGGCCCCGCCATGAGCAGAATACCGTCTGGGGCGTGCGTGCCAGTCGTGGTGGTTGCCGGGACAATCGGTGCTCCGGGGCTTGCCGTTTCAATCGGCACATCTTCTGATCGTTGTGGAATGACTAAAATATCCGGCAACCGGTCAGCAAAACGTCCAGTTAAGGTAGCTTCGCGCGGTACAACGGCTTCGAAAACACATTCCCCGGTTTCAGGGTCTATCCACTCGTTCAACGCCTGGATCACTTCACTACGCACCCGCTCAAAGTCCTGCGGCTCAACCGTTCCTGCCCGATCACGGCCCTTGAGGTTGATCCAGACTCCCTTATCCTGTCCGAAAAACGCGGTTGTATGTTCCCAGTCAATTTGATTGAGAAAGTCCCGGCCAAAAACCACTTTTTTCTCTAACACCGAGTGCGGCTTGAGTTTGGTAGATAAAGCTCGATAGTGATAGGTCAGTTTATTTGAGATTTTGTCCAGCGTCGTGCTGGCTGTTCGAAAGGCCTCAGGCTGGTAGCGGAGAAACCCACGCTGGGCGAGCCATTCATTGACTCGCAATTCCCGCAGTTCAGCCGAAAACCCATGATCGGAACAAATCACAACCATCACATCATCTGGCAATTGGCGGAGTATCCGCTCAACACCAGCATCTGCCTGTCGATAGATCTCACGGATAAACTCACTGTATTCAGGTGATTGTACCGGGTCATACCGAAAATGAGCGGAATCCATATCTGCCCAGAAATCATGTTGGGCACGATCTGGCACACTGAGCACAATCATCAAGAAATCAGTTGGGCGAGTTTGAATCAAATATTCGGCAGCCTGGACATGGCCTTCCAGACAATTGCGGAATTCGGCGGCTTTTTCAGCTCGTCCAAGTGCTCGCCGGGGTTCGATGATGTAGTTTGGAAGATGCTCCAACAACTCAGCCTGAAGCGAAGGCGGATAGGTAAATGGCGACTTTGTACTGGGAGTCAGCATTCCCGTGATCTGGTACCCAGTTACCTTTTCAACCGGATAGGTGGTTGGAATGTTGATAATTCCGGTTGAATAGCCTTGCGCATTCAGCAAATCCCAGATAGGCCGGGTTTGCAGGTCAACCGCTGAGATCGCCCGAACCCCATATTCTTCACGACGCTTGAGAAATGGCGAAAAAATACCGTGCATCCCTTCCGAGGTGCCAGTCGTGGCGCTGGCCCAACCAGGAAAGCTATTCGGCAAAATGGTTGATCGGAGCGTCCCCCAGCTTCCGTCGTTGAGCAATCGGCCCAGGGTTGGGAGTTCTCCGGCTTCCACCATCGGCAGTATTAAATCAAAGGTGGCGCCATCCAGGCCGATGACAGCGCATTTTGTAGTCGTCATAGTTCAGGGTCTTCAGAAGAGATGAGGGATGAAAGAAATCACCCTGTCACCTTATCACTTTGTCACTTTGTCACTTTGCTATCTTCGCTCCATCGCTGTTCGAGACATTCCAGCAGGGTTGGAATCCGAATCCCGGCCCGGGCATCGTGCAGACGGATCATCCCTTCAAGCATCGTCAAGTCCAGTTGCAGGTGAGAACTGTGCCAGAGTAAGGCCCACTGTTCGAGGCGGCGAAACTCTTCTTTTTTAAATTGAAAGGCTCGGATCTGTTGATGGTCAGGCAATGTTGGCGAAAACAGAAAATACTCACCAATCCCACCACTCTCAATATAGAGTTTGGCCCGGTCATGGCATTCAATCGGAGACAGTGCCGGATCTTCACACTCCAAAACCCAGCCGGGTGCCGGATGCGCCTCATCAATGGTGTATTCCCATTCGGTATCCTTTTGCGGAGTCAACCCAAAATTGGGAAATCGAACCATCCAGCAGACCGGAGTCCGGATCACGGTCTCACCATCAGCCTGCCATTTGATCGGTCGCCGGTAACCAATCACCACTGCCGGGTCATCGGCAAAATGAAGTCGGAGTGACACACTGAGCGCCCGCAATTGAATTTCGCGTTCGCTTTGTAAATCCGGTGAATCAGGTGAAAAGCGCAAATGGGGCGGAATGTGCTTCCGCCCCATAAACTCTCGATACTCGCTCAGACGCAATGATCGGTGTTTCATTCCTTGTCGTTACTGTGCCACAGCCACGGCTGATTCCTGTTTCGCCGCGATAAAACCGTGCTTTTCCAGGTAGGCAATGATCCTGGCGGTGCATTCTTCCAATGATTCCTTATCGGTTTCAAGCACCAGTTCTGGGTTCAATGGCTCTTCATAGGGATCGGACACACCAGTAAACTCTTTAATTTCACCAGCCAGCGCCTTGGCATAGAGTCCCTTGACGTCACGTTGAATGCAGGCATCAAGTGAGCATTTGACATAGGCTTCGATGAAATTGTCACCAATTTGGCTGCGGACTTCATCACGAATTGAGCGATAAGGCGAAATCGCCGCTGAAATGACCCCGGCATGGTTGCGGGTCAGCAAGTGACACACAAAACCAATCCGGCGGATGTTGGTGTCGCGATCTTCTTTGCTAAATCCCAATCCTTTGCTCAAGTGGGTGCGCACAACGTCGCCATCCAAAATTTCAATATTGCGTCCGCGAGCCAGAAGTTCTTTCTCAACGGCGTGCGCCAGGGTGGTTTTCCCGGCACCTGAAAGTCCTGTAAACCAAAGCGTAAATCCTTTTGACATTGCTACTGTAAACTCCTCAAAAAAATGAAAATATGCGGTCGGATCAAAGATGCAGGCACCGACCTTCGTGGCTGAAAACCTACCGGCCAGGAGTGAAACAACTCAGTCTGGAACGATATAGGAGGGGGAGCGTGGAGGTGATGCGTTCTGCGTGTTTCGCGGATGAGTGCGAAGCTCGCCAGTGTAACCGAACTGTCCATCAGATGACAAGCCGGGATGCGGCGCTTCTTCGTTGCGGAAAAACCGCCTGAGATTGACAATCCTCACCAGCAGGGCACCAGAATGTCGCGGGTGAGCGTGTCTCAAAGCAGGCTTCAATACCAGCGACGTTCCGGCAAAACTGACCAAAAACCTGATCAATTGTGAAGTGAGGAAATGATGAGGGCCCCAGGAAAACTTATGTTTATGTGCGGTAAGATGGCGGCTGGAAAATCTACCCTTGCCAAAAACTTAGCTGAAGCTGAGCAGGCGGTGCTGCTGGTTCAGGATGAGCTTCTGGATCATCTGTTTCCTGGAGAAATCACTGACATCCAGGGCTTTGTCAGGTGCTCTTCTCGATTAAAAAATGCACTGGGACCACACATCTGTGCCCTTTTGTTCAAAGGAATTTCGGTTGTACTCGACTTTCCAGCCAACACCAAAGCACAGCGGGTCTGGTTTCGCGAGCTACTGGAGCAAACCAGTGCCGATCACGAGTTGCACTATGTGGATGCTTCAGATGCAGTGTGCAAGCACCAACTTCAAGCGCGAAGCAAGAATTTAGCCGCCGGTACCCCCTGGACAACCGAAGCTGAATTTGAAGCAATCACGGCATATTTCCAACCACCATCTGAAGAAGAACACTTCAATGTTATTTGCCATAAACGTCTCTAATGCCAGTTTGTAGTCAGTAGCCCGTAGTCAGTAGTTCACTAAGTTTATTTGATTGAATCACTTGACTGTTTGCTAATACGAAGATGTCATTGCAAATTGGTATAAGTGTCTTCGATGACAATTTGGAATCTGTCATACTTGTCATTCGTGACCAGATACCATTCAACTATGGTGCAGTTGGCTCATTCAGAGCCAATCATTCATATCTATGGAGGCACCTATGCAATCGAAAAAAACCGGCCTTGAATGGACCATTCTCATTACCCGCTGGCTGGCACGTGGACTCAGTGTCCTGAGTATCGGCATGCTGGCGATGTTTGTGGCACACGATGTTCCAACTCCATCAAAAGTCACGTTTGCCGAAGGACTGGCATTGATGTTTTTTCCGCTGGGAGTCGTCATCGGCATGATTGTCGCCTGGAAGTGGGAAGGCATCGGAAGCAGCCTTGGACTCACCAGTCTGGCACTTTTTTACGGTGTGTACCGGTTCCTGCTCTCAAACCAGTTCCCAACTGGCTGGTGGTTTCTTATCTTCAGTTCGCCATTGTTCATCTTTCTGGCAACGTGGATTGTTTCGCGAATCACTCCGCCAAAAGAAAATGCGGATCTCCCTGGCAATCACCATCCAACACCAGTCGCAGGCTGATTCCTCAGGGTTCGGCCTTTCAGGTCACCCTGTCATCTGGTTTCCCAATTGAGGCACCCATGGCCTTTTTTCTTGAGAAATGGTATGCCGATTGTGTAACACCAGCCGGAGATGTTCTGATTGCCTATGCAGCCTCATTACAATGGCTGGGGGTTCGCATCCGCTATATGGGTGCCATTGATGACCAGGGACGGGCAAGTGGAACATTTCGATGGGGATCCAAACTTGAACTGGACCCGCAGGGCGCCAACTGGGATCTAGCGGTTGGCCATCGAACCGGAACCTATGACTTGAGCTGGAAAACAACCCAGCCGGTTTCATCGGTAGCGCCATTGCTCGTTCAAGGAACTGAACTCGTAGCCTGGCAACCACTGGCGGTATTCGCTCAGGTCGTGGAAAAACATTCAGACCGACCAGTTGGCACCGGATACATTGAACGGCTCTGCCTCACCATCAAACCCTGGGATCTGGGGCTACATATTTTGCGCTGGGGTCGCTGGATTGGAAGCCAACACACCTTGACCTGGGTTGAATGGGAAGGCCGTCACCCTCGGCGGGTTGCAATATTAAACGGACACTGTTGCTCACTGGTCAACATTGGTCCAACCAGGGTTTTCCTGGAGAATGGATGCCATCTGGCTTTTGGAACACCCAAAGTTCTGGTTCATGCCAGACTTGGGGAAGATGCGTTGCGCATCTTTTCTTACCTTCCAGGGTTAATCCCACGTCCCTTCCTTGATGGCGTCGAGTGTAAATACCTGGCGCCCGCCACGTTAACCTGTGGGAATTCCCAGGATGAAGGATGGGCAATTTATGAAGAAGTCATCTGGCCCGCACAATAATTCTATTATCGGACGTATTTTATACGGAACCCTTTTCGTTGGTATCGTTCCCTGGCTACTCTGGATATGGGCCAGGGCTCTCCACTCACAGTTCCAACACTGGCTGATTCCTGTTTCACCAAATTCAGGGGTTTTTATTGCCAGTGCTGGAATGGTCGTCATGGTGCTTGGAATGTGGGCCCTGTGGGTTTGGGGCGAAGGATTGCCCATGAATGCCTACCCTCCAGCACGTTTTGTCACGGCGGGGGTTTACCGCTGGTTACCCCATCCAATTTATACCGGTTTTATTGTGTTTTGTTTTGGCGCTTCAGCCTGGCTCAACCTGCCGGCTGGATTCTGGCTGGTTTCACCACTGGTCATCGCCGGATGCCTGGCACTGGTCTGGGGATATGAAAATCCCGATCTGGTACGCCGGTTTCCAGAGGCACGTGCGACCAGTTGGCTCCGGTTGCCGCCCAACACGCTGGAATCACCTGACTTTTTAGAGCGAGTCGCCGGGTTCTTTCTGACCCTGTTTCCGTGGGGATTGGTCTATGTGCTGCTGGCTTTGATTCCATCCGCACCGGACCTGTGTGAAGTTCGTGGACTCTGGGAATTTGATGTACCACGGCCTGGATGGGCGCTTTGGCCTTACAATTTTGCTTATGGATGGGTTGTACTGGCCTTGCTCATTGTTCCCTCACGCCAGAAGCTGCGTGATTTTGTTCTGGATGGATGGGTTTTGAGCCTTACCGGCTATGTTGTTATGCTTGGATTGCCCTTTGCGGCAGCAGCACTTCCAATCGTCGGAACCCCGTTTGAACAGGCACTGTGGGTCGCCAATTGTGAATGTGATGCCTCGTGGCTGGCAGTTCCCTCTTTTCATGTTGCCTGGTCGGTCATTGCCTGCACTCCATTTGCTGACCGCTGGCCGCGTCTTCGGTGGGTCTGGTGGTTTATAGCAGCCAGTATTTCCATCAGTTGTGTCCTGGTTGGACTGCACGGAAGCCTGGATGTCGTCACCGGAGTCGCTCTGGCTGGACTGGCTCACCACCGGCACATTGTTTGGGGAAAACTTCTGACAGCAACCGAATACCTTGGCAATAGCTGGCATTCCTGGCAATTTGGCGGATATCGAATCATCAACCACGGCCTGTTTAGTGGCCTCGGCGGTGCCATCGGAAGCGGACTGGCCGTGTATCTGGTTGGTGATCAGCTTGCCCCCTGGATTTTTTGGGGAATACTTGTGAGTTTGTTTGGCGCCGGACTCTGGGGACAACTGGTTGAAGGCTCGTCAAAACTCCTTCGGCCCTTTGGGTACTATGGGTTTTTATTTGGTGGGATTCTGGCCATCACCTGTATGGTCATGGTTTATCCTGAGCAAGGTGCCATCGTTGGGGCCGCCACCGTAACCGCAGGCACCATCGCCCAGGCCATTGGACGATTGCGATGTATCATTCAAGGTTGCTGTCATGGCCGTCCAGCACCAGACCAGTTTGGGATTCACATTCACCACCCGCGCTCCAGAGTTTCGGCTCTGGCAAAACTCCACGGCGTGGCCGTTTACCCAACTCAGCTTTTTTCGATCCTGGCCAACTGTGCGATTGGGTTGTGGTTGTTGCGGTTATGGTCAATCCAGGCTCCAGCACCAATGATCATCGGATTGTATTTTATACTGTCGGCGCTGACCCGGTTTGTTGAGGAATCGTATCGAGGAGAACCCCAAACCAAAGTGATTTCTGGACTCGCCATTTATCAATGGCTGGCGATTGGTTGCCTGATCGGAGGAGCGATTGTCACCACATTGCCCGGGCCTTCGGTACAAATGGCTGGGGCTTCGGGGTTCAGGTTGTGGACAATTGCGATATTAGCTGGCGGACTGGCGACTTTTTTGATGAGTACGGATTTCCCGAATTCCGACCGTCGGCTGGCGCGATTGACAATTGATTGAAAATACTCAGGCTCAGGGATGAAGAACTCGGGATTGGGGCAATCGAAGGGATGAGGGATGAAGGATGAGGGATGAAAGAAAACCAGTTCTTCAACCCGTTTTCTTCAGCCCGTTTTCTTCAGCCCTCAACCTTTTTCCTTATTCCCCACTTAAAATCATGGTGGAAATCTTCAATGTTGGCGCATTGATCCGGCCTCGGAATTCAAGGTCATTTCCGATCATTTCCAGATTTTTCAACATGTCCTTCAGATTGCTGGCAACGGTGACTTCTTCGACCGGATAGGTCAGTTCCCCGTTCTCAATCCAGATTCCAGCCGCCCCACGAGAATAATCACCATTCACCACGTTGACGCCAAACCCAATTAATTCAGTGATATAAAAGCCATTTTTCACTGAGCGGATAATTTCTTCCGGAGTATACGTTCCTGGTTCAATGAAAAAATTGTTTGGGCCAACCGATGGTATTCCCGCCAGACTTCGCGAAGCATTACCGGTTGTTTTGACGTTGAGTTTGCGGGCGGTATAGGTGTTGTGGAGGTAGGTTTTCAGGATTCCATTTTCAATGACCACCGTTCGGCCCGTCGGTACCCCTTCACCATCAAAAGGACGTGATCCCGAAGCGCCGTTCAACGTTCCATCGTCAATGACCGTCAATTCCGGCACGGCAATTTGTTCGTCAAGGCGATCAACCAGGAATGAAGATTTTCGGAAAATGGCATCACCTGAAATCGCACTAAAAATATCGCTCAACAGGCTTTGGGCAACGATTGGATCAAAAACCACCGGCACACTCTGGGTTTTTACTTTCCGACCACCCAACCGTCGCAAGGTTCGCGTTGCGGCTCGTTTGCCAATTGAGTCTGGAGTTTCCAACAAAGCCAGTAACC
>DAOQNB010000118.1:0-10122 GCA_035335845.1 Acidobacteriota bacterium
ATGGCTGATTGTGGGAGATTGACTCAAGCTCCAGTTGACCAGACCCCCGTGCAAAACACGGGAAACGATTGGGAAGAATCCATAGGTACCTGCGGATGCCGCCTCAGTTCGCTGCCCTACGGTGACAGGTTAAACAGGAATGAGAGTCAGTTCCAGTGCCGGTCACGGCAAACCTTCCCAAATCTGGTCGAGAGGAAGTCGAATCCGGTCGGCGGTCACAGTCAGACCGGTACGCACAACTCTCCGCAAGGAGATGACTGAGGGTAGTTCTCCCTCAAGAAGAGCGGGGTGGGGGCGATTCCCCCACCCTCATTTCAATTTCTTACACAGCAAGAGCGGCGTTTCCTCCGGCCCAGCAAAGACCGGGTCTCCACACCGAAGATAGAATGAAAATCTACGACATATCTATTCCAATCACTCCTCACATGCCAGTTTACCCAGGCGATCCTCCGGTCGTTTTTGAGGCCCGTCAACGAATGGCAAACGGTGATCCAGCCAACGTTTCATATTGTGGAATGGGCACCCATACGGGCACTCATATTGATGCACCGTTTCATTTTGTAGATTCAGGACGGAAAGTCGGTGAAATTCCACTCAATTTATTAATTGGCCGGACCCGGATTGTTGAAATCACCGCCCCCCGAATTGATGAGGAAGTGCTCTCGGAAGTCGATTTGGATGACCATGTGCGAGTGATTTTCAAAACTCGAAATTCCTACCTCTGGAGTCGCAATACTTTTGTCCAGGAATATGTTCACGTAACCCCTGGCGCCGCCCGGAAACTGGTCGAGAACGGAATTAAACTGGTCGGGATTGACTATCTTTCAATTGAAAAATTTGGCTCTACGTCTTTTCCAACCCATTTGGAATTGCTCTCAAATGGGGTGGTCATTATTGAAGGACTCAACTTAAGCGAAGTTGACGCCGGTGAGTACGAATTAATTTGCCTTCCCATGAAACTTCAGGATAGTGATGGCGCTCCGGCGCGCGTTATTTTGCGTGGATAGACGTGCTTGTGACGGACCTGGTGTTTAGTACTTGGTGCTTGGTGTTTAGTGCTTGGTGCTTGGGATCCAATACCTTCGAAGAACCAAGAACCAAGAACCAAGAACCAAGAACCAAGAACCAAGAACCAAGAACCAAGCACCAAAAACCAAGCACCAAAAACCAAGCACCAGGCACCAGCGATTACTGACCACCCCCAATTCCGCGAACCTCTCTGGTTATGAACCCATTATTTGAGCAGCAACTGGCATTCTTTCGACAACACCGGGTGGTCGGAATCCTGCGAGCCACTTCGGCTGATCTGGCGCTCAAAGCGGCTGAAGCTGCGATTATGGGGGGCATTAAAATTATTGAAGTTCCCTATCAGGCTCCTGGCGCCATTCGGGTGATTGCTGATCTGCGACGCAAATTTGGCGAACGGGTTCTGATTGGCGGGGGGACCATCACCAATGTGGAAATGGCGGATCGGGTGATCAAAGCCAATGCTCAGTTCATTACGGCGCCCCACACCAATGCGTCCCTGATCGAATTTTGTTGTTCTCACAATGTATTTGCGATTCCAGGTGCCGCCACACCCACCGAAATCATTTCGGCTGTTTCGTTTGGTGTGCCGCTGGTCAATATTTTCCCCGTCGGGTTGCTTGGCGGCGCTGCTTATGTCAAGCAGTTGCACGAATTACTACCAGAAGTCAATTTTATGGCTGGCGGTGGAATCACGGTTGAAACGCTCAATAATTACTTTGCGGCTGGTGCGACTGTGGTTGGGATTCGAGAGAGCCTGTTTCAACCCGGCCATATTGCCAATGGCAATTATGCCGGGATTGCCGAATGTGCCCGAGATATTGTCCGCACGCTCCAGGGTGGCGGATATTGACAGCCGATTCACGTGGATGAATCGGCACCTGTACCTCACCGATTTGCTTTTGTTTCAAGTGTTTGATCCCTTCGCCATCACAACAGGATGTTGTTTTGCTCAACATCTTGCATTCACAAATTGCCAACACCCAGCACTCTGACCCCAAGGCCCAATTCAATTCCAACTTCATCGGATTCTGTTTGGTCGCCAATTTCCTCGACATTGACCTGGTGTGCTGAAAAATCGAAAAACTGAGGTGGCTTATGTTGAACCTGCGCCAATCAAAGCTGCAGGGCTGCCTGATGACCTGGCTTGTTTTGATCATTATGGTTGCCAATGTTGTTCCTGCGTTTGCTCAAAACGCCCCACGCCGTTCCCAAACCCCTGCCAATAAACTTTCTGCGACCTTGCCGGCTGCGGTTGATGATCCAACCACACTGGCGCGGATGGTGCCGTCAGATGGGTTTGTTTTTGTTGAATTAGCCAACCTTCAGATTGTAATCGATACCCTGGACACGATTATCAAATCGGAAGAAATCCGCAACCTGCTCAAGGATAAGCCTGAATTTGCCCAACTTCAGCAGTATGAAACATTTCTGGCTGCTCTGGGCCTCCCTGATAAAGCCACGCTGCGTGATACCCGAGTGGCGGTCGCCATGCGGATGCCAAAACCTGCCGCCCCGCCCAAAGGGACCAAACCAGGGGCGAAATCACCTTCGCCGGAACCTGAACTGGTGGTGTTTTTAGAGCCTCCGACAGTGGAAAGTGCCGATAAAATCCGGGTGGCGTTTGCTGGATTGGCTGAAAAACAAGGTATGGCAAAGCCAGCGACAGTGATGGTTGGCAAGACAAAAATCATGGCTTATACCGAGAAACAGCCAGTGGCCTATGTCCAGATGGGGAAAGTTCTGGCCTTTGGGCTGTTGCCAATGGTGAAATCAGTGGTTTCAACAGTGGCGCCACAAACCGGTGCCGCGCTCAATGCCAGTACCGATTTTGCGACAATTCGCCAGCGAGTTGGTGCCCCCCAGACCCTTTTTGCTTATGTAAACACCAAAATCATTGGCGAACTCATCAACGCCGGGATCGAGGCCTTCAAAACACCCCCACCGGTCAAAAAGGGCAGCAAGCCCGTCAAAAAAGAACCATCGGCTGGGGATGTGGCGCTGAGCAATGTTGGAAATTACCTTGGCCTGCCCTCTTTAGGTGGGATTGGACTGGCGGCTGGAATGACGGAAACTGAGTTTCGGCAGCGGTTGTATGTGGCGATTGATCGGAAGGGCAAAGGGTTATTACCGGTTCTGGCTGATGCGCCAGATCTGACGTTACGTGGGGCCGCATTGGCACCAGATTCAGCGCAACTCTTTATTTCGTTTGGGTTTAACCATCTGCGATTTTATGATGAAGTCCTGGAAGCCGTTCGAGCACTCCCACGTAAAAAAGATGAGCCACCGCCAGATGCCTTTATTGCCCAGGGTGAAGCCATGGCTGGGTTTAAAATCCGAGATGAATTTCTGGCTGGTTTCAGTGGTGAACATGGTGTTTTTATCAATGTCGGTGATGTGAGCCAGTTGATCAAAAACCCCGGTTCCTCAGACCTTCCCAAAGATGCCCGGATGGCTGGCTTTATGGTATTGAGCAACCCCGGCATGGTGAAAGCCGGCGTTGACAAACTCTTGAAACTGGCCGCGGCTGAGAAGAAAGAAGGCGACGCGGCTGAGAAAAAAACGGGGCCAACCCGCGAGACTTACAAAGACATTGAAATCATTCAAATCGAAGAAGTCGGGATTTCTTTTATTGACGACATGCTGGTGATTGGCCGGGCCAATGATGTGAAATGGGTGATTGATAGCCGGGCTGCCGGTCAAACGTTGGAAAAAAACCCTTCGTTTGCGGCGCTCAGGCAAAAGGCACCGCACAATTCAATGCTCAGCTACTACATTTCCGAGAAATTTCAACAGGCAATGTTAGAGGGCTTTCGAAAAGAAGCCGCACCAGGAGTTATGGAACTGTTAAGCCAGATGCCATCAATGGCCCAGTTTATTCACCTGCAACATGATGATCAGGGGGTGTTTATGGACGCAACGGTTCCGGCTGATGTCATGAAGCGGGCGATGGCGGCGATTCCCTCAATACTGGCTATTCAGGTTCTGGCAACGGCTCGTATGAACAATTCCATGTCAACCAGATTTGTCCTGCATGACCTGCATACGGCCATGAACCTGTACCAGTCAGGCAAGGGAAAGGGTGAATATACAGACAATCTGGCGGTGCTTGGGGAAACTGGAGCCGATGGTTCCAGCCTTCTGGCAAGTGACGTTGTGAATATGCAAAAAACTCCCCGGTTTGGGTACTTGCTGGGTCCAATCAAACTGGAACGCGACGCTGATGGAAAGCTGACCCGCTACTCGGTGGTTGCCTTTCCAGCCGTGAAGGAAGGTCAAAACCGGACCGGTGACGATTGTTTCTATGTTGATGAAACAGGTGTTGTTCGTCACTCGAAATCCGCCACTGTTATGCCGGACAAGAACAGTGAGCCTGCCGGGTCAGAATAGCCAGGGACACCATGAAAAAGTCGTTGGTTGACCCAGAAATTAAATCGCACCTCACCACCTTTCAAAAACTGGTGAGCGTTTCGGAGGCTGAACTGGATCTGGCCCAAGCGGCATTGCAGATTGCGGGCATTGCCTATCCTGATCTGGATCCAGCACCTTCGTTACAAAAACTGGCGCAACTGGCCGAGACGCTTCGGCCACGGTTGGCAAACCTGTCTTCAACACTTGAGCAAGCGGCTGAAATCGCCCGCTATCTCTTTGTGGAATGTGGATTTACCGGGAATACAGATAATTATTACGATGTCCGGAATAGCTTTTTAAACGATGTGCTGGAGCGGCGACTGGGCATTCCAATTTCGCTGTCAGTGGTGTTTATCGAGGTCGCCCGCCGCCTGGGTCTCCACGCCGAAGGGGTTGGGATGCCAGGGCATTTTTTGGTCCGCCACACGTCACCAGATGGGGAAATACTGCTTGACCCTTTTCATGATGGAAAAATTATTCACCCTGAAGACTGTCAACAATTACTGACGCAAGTTTATGGCGCATCTGCTCAGATGAAGCCAGAGTATTTGCGAGCCGTTACCCATCGTCAGCTTCTCGGACGAATGCTGACCAATCTGAAAAACATCTATATCAATGATGAAAACTGGCCGCTCATGTTTCAGGTGATCGAGATGATTTTGCTCGTGCAGCCTGAATGGTGGACTGAATATCGTGACCGGGGTGTCATCCAGTTACGCCTTGAAAACTGGTCACAGGCGGTTGACGACCTGACGCTGTACTGCGCCAAATGTCCAGAAGATGAGAATTTTAAAATCCTTCAGGAATATATTGGGCAAGCGCGCCGGGCCCTGGCCCGGTGGAATTAACAAAAGTGATTGAAGCGTGAGTTGTGAGAAGCAAAGAGCGAGTGGTCAGACAAGATGTCGCCCCTCGCTTTTCCTGGATTGGCTCTTCACTCTTCGCGTTTCAATCACTCTTCATTCTTTACTTTTTCACTCCTTATGACTTCAATTGCCGAAAAGATTCAACAGGCTCAGCAATTTCGTCACAACCCACCGCTTGACCTGCATTTTGATACGCTTCGGGAGATGGTTGACTCTCGCGTGGCACATTCACCCGATGCCGTGTATTTGATTAGCTATGACACGGCTGGAAACCGAACTGAACTGACCTATGGTGTTTTCGGAGAACGGGTTCGAGCCGGTGCCGCACTGTTAGCTGGATTAGGTGTGCGACGTGGTGACCGGGTGGCGACCTATGCTGCCAACCATGCTGAGACGGTGGTGGCCTACTTTTCAGCCCTCTATCTCGGTGCCTGTCTGGTACCGGTCAATATGACCGAAGATGCTGACCGCCGAAAATTCATTGTTGAAAATTCCCAGGCCCGGGTCATTTTGGCGCTGCATCAATTTACCGGGCTGGCCCTGAGTCTGGCCCAGGAAATCCCTGCAATTGAGCATGTGGTGCAATTGACCGGTGATCTGGTTGATGGTGTCGTGAACTGGTGTGAGGCTCAACCAGTGGAGGCTGAATTTGAGGCACCGTCAGCCCAGGATGAGTCGTTGATTGTGTACACCAGCGGGACGACTGGCGCCCCCAAGGGCGTGGTGTTACTGCAATCCAATCTGCTGGCTGATGCCCATACGCTGGCGATGTGGAATCACCTGGAAACCAAAGATCGAACCATGTGCGTGTTGCCGATTCATCACGTCAACGGGCTGGTCGTGACGCTCTTAACCCCGATGTATTTTGGAGGCTCAACGGTTCTCAACGCCAGATTTCATACTGATCATTTTTGGGAGCGAATTGCGGCTGAGCAGGTCCGGGTGGTGAGTGTTGTGCCGACATTACTGGCTTTTTTACTGGAGCGACCTGAACTGTTTGAGACTGACAAAGTTCGCTCGCTGGCACACATTATTTGTGGTGCTGGTCCGCTCACGGTTGAGTTGGGCAAGGCGTTTGAAGATGCCTTTGGAGTCCGGATTTTGCACGGGTATGGGTTAAGTGAAACCACCTGCTATTCCTCAATGCTTCCAGTTGAATTGACACCTGAAGAACATCGGCACTGGATGTGTGATTTTGGCTTTCCCTCAATTGGCGTCGCATTGCCGGGATGCGAAATGGCAATTCACGACCCATCTGGCAATCCAGTGCCCCATGGCACGCGCGGTGAAATCGTGATTTGTGGTCCAACCGTGATGGAGGGTTATTTCAATCGGCCCGATGCCAACGAAGCCGCCTTTACACATGGATGGTTCCGCAGTGGCGATGAGGGATTTTCAGCCGTTGATGACCAGGGGCGCATTTTTTTCTTCATCACTGGACGCATAAAAGAATTGATTATCCGGGGAGGAATCAATTTATCTCCCTTTGAAATTGATGAAGTGTTAAACCACATTCCCGGCGTGAAGTGTGGATTGGCGGTGGGATTTGAGAATTTCTGGTATGGCGAAGAGGTTGGGGCCTATGTGGTGCTCCAGGACGGCGTGACCCTGGATGAAGCCACCGTTCTGGGGGCAGCTCGCCAGCATTTGCCATTTCATAAGTCACCCAAAGTCGTGGTCTGGGGAACTGAAATTCCGGTGACCTCAACTGGCAAATACCAGCGCAACCGGTTAAAGCCGCTGTTTGAACAATTCAAACATGAACAGTTCAAAGAAAAGTAACAAAAATCGGCCAAATAAAAGAAAAAAAACAATCGTTCACTAAAAATGAAAGTACCCCTCAAAATGGGTTTGGAGGGGTACGCAAAAAGGAAAAAATTGGTATACAAACCAAATGAAAAATTAGAGTTTGATCACGTTTTCAGCCTGTGGCCCTTTTGGTCCTTCGGTGATTTCAAACTCAACCATTTGGCCTTCAACAAGCGACTTATAGCCATCTTCTTGAATTGCCGAATAGTGGACAAACACGTCGCTGCCACTTGGCTGTTCGATGAATCCATAGCCCTTGCTGTTATTAAACCATTTCACTTTTCCTCTGGTACGCATTGTGTAACACTTCCTCCTAAACGTAGGTAAATCAATTATTTTAGGTTTCAAGATATGTCGGTGTAAAGACAGGGTTCTGCCGCCAGCCTGTTGGTTTCAGGCCCAGTCGAAGTGCAGATTGCTTGGGAGGTAACTGCATACAACTGAAGCTATGAGGTGTGGATTCCCAACCTGATCTTCCAGGGCAAAAAAACAAAAAAGACCGCTCTTCAAGCAAATTTATTGCCTGAACAAGCGGTTCATTTCTGCGTGCTTATGGAGGGGGACAAATCGGGACTACCTTACGAACAAAACTATTGGAAGAAATGATGCTTCACAAAGACGTGCCGAGAGTACAAGAAGCTTTTTATGCTGTCAAGCACTATTAAAATCAGAAAGCAGGCAAAAACAGGCTGGAAAACAAGTGGCTGCCAGCAAAAAGCAAACCGGGCATCCCCTGTTTGAGAGGGGATGCCCGGTGGCTTGAGTTCGATTGGTGACGAAGTTAGCCCTTTTTCTTATCCTTAGGTGGATCGTTTTGGGGCGGCTCTGGGTTTTGTTTCGGGACTTTGGGAATAAACCGGGGTTGTTTTCCCATATCCTGGTTGGTGAAATTTTGGGCTGGCGCCTTGTCTTTGGGTTTCTCTTTGTCTTTATCCTTATTTTTGTCTTTATCCTTGTTCTGAAATAAAATAGTTACCTGTTCCTGAGATTGAGCCGCCAGTGTCTGGGGAGTTGCACTGGCTACCAGGGTGCCCAGAAGCAGTAAATGAATGAAACCTGTAAAAATCTGTCGTTGTGTCATAACATCCTCACTGTTCCAAAGAACTCTCCCCTTTTGATATACAATTCTTGTGCCTGAAAGCGTCATCACCAGCAAATAAAAGGGGCTGGCTATCAGAAATGTGAAAATAAAGCCTTTAAAACGAAAATATCCCGAGGAATCAAGCCTCACGCTGGTCAAAGGGTAACCGCTTTCGGCTGTACGTTACACCATATGGAATGTGAGAGCGAGCTGTCCATATATTTTTGGAGAAAGTCTGTGTCGGAAATTTCCCAAACCATGAAGAAACTGATTTTGGTGGAGGACCTGGTTTCCCAGGTCGCGGGCCTGCGAGAGCAGGGACATCGAATCATCCTGGCTAACGGGTGCTTTGATTTGATTCACGTTGGTCACATCCGCTATTTGCAAGGCGCCAAGGCACTGGGTGGAATTCTGGTGGTTGGCGTCAATGGAGATTGTGCGGTGCGCCAGCTCAAAGGTGCCGGTCGCCCGGTGATGCCCGATATCGAACGGGCAGAAATCGTGGCGGCCCTGGCCTGTGTGGATTTCGTGACGATCTTTGATACGCTCACCGTTCATCCATTGCTCGAAGCTTTACGGCCTGATGTGCACGCCAAAGGGACTGATTACACGACTGAAACCGTGCCAGAACGAGAATTTGTCCGCAGTTATGGTGGGCAGGTCGCGATTGTTGGTGATCCAAAGGATCATTCAACCACCGAATTGCTCCAGAAAACAGCCGCTCATGAGTAATTCCGGCACCGCTTTACCACCCAAAATCTTGATGGTGGCTGGCGAAGCCTCCGGCGATATGCACGCCGCTGACCTGGTTTATCATCTGAGACAGCTTTCAATGGCCGCGTCAACGACCCCTCCTCAATTTTACGGAATGGGCGGCGGGGCGCTCCGAGAGCTTGGCCTGGCGCCGCTTTTGCCAATGGAGCCAGTGAGTGTGATTGGTCTGGTTGAGGTGCTCCGCCATTTGCCCCAAATCTGGACCACGTTTCAAGGTCTGGTTCGATCACTGGATCAGGAGCATCCGACCCTGGCCGTGCTGGTTGATTTCCCGGATTTCAATCTGCGGCTGGCGAAAAAAATCAAACAGCGGGGCATTCCGATTGTCTGGTATATCAGCCCTCAGCTCTGGGCATGGCGCGAGCATCGGGTTCATACGTTTAAGCGGATCGTTGACCGGATGATCGTGTTGTTTCCGTTCGAAGTGGAGTTTTATCGAAAATATGACATGGAGGTAACCTTCGTTGGCCATCCACTGGTGGATCGCGTCCGGGTGACACGCTCGCGGCTTGAGGTGCGCCAGGAGTTAGGTCTGAGGGACGACCAGCGAGTGGTGGCCTTATTGCCTGGAAGCCGGCGCTCAGAATTGAAAATGTATTTAGAGCCAATGCTGGCCGCCGCCGAACGCCTGGCACACCATAATCCTCAGCTTCATTTTGTTTTACCACTGGCTCGTTCGCTCCAGCCAGCGGATCTTGCTCCTTATTTGCAACGATACCGGGTTCCTCTCACCTGGCGGCAGGGACTGTCCTATGAGTTGACCCATATTGCTGAAGCGGCAGTTGTTGCATCTGGAACAGCCACGCTGGAAACGGCACTGATTGGGACCCCGATGATTATTTTGGGGCGGGTTTCACGATTGACTGAACTCTGGCTCAGGCGGGTAGCCAATTTGCCATATTACGGGCTGGTCAACTTTGTGATGGGCGAAAAGTGCGTCACCGAACTGATCCAGCAGTCTGTGACTCCAGAAAACATTGTCACCAATGTAATTCGGTTGCTTGAGGATAGTGCCGAACAGGCTCGATTGCAGGCTTGCTATACTGAAATCCGGCATCGGTTGGGCGATGGCGGTGCCGCACAGCGAGCCGCCAGTGCCATCTGGGAAATGGTGATTTAGGGTTGAAGACATCGGGCTGAAAAAACCAGGGCTGA
>DAOQNB010000119.1:0-10088 GCA_035335845.1 Acidobacteriota bacterium
AGAAAGCGGGCTGAAGACTCGCAAGCTCGGGGCTGAAGAAAGCGGGCTGAAGACTTGCAAGCTCGGGGCTGAAGAAAGCGGGCTGAAGAAGATAGGGAATGAACCCCAGCTTCTTCAGCCCGATGACTTCAGCCCCAAGCCCTGAGCCCGACTTCTTCAGCCCGACTTCTTCAGCCCCAAGCCCTGAGCCCGACTTCTTCAGCCCGGTTGCCATTACGGCTTATCTAATGTCTGATTGCCAGTATCAGCGGCTGACGGCTGGATTTCCTGAGCCGGGCTGACCTGCAACCGGTTAGCCGAGAGTGTGATTGACATGACACGCTGTAATTCGGCGACAGCTTTGTTGTAGTCAGTCATGGCGCGCAACTCGCGGCCACGGGCTTCGGAAAGTGCTTTCTGACGGTCAAGCACCAGGAAGGTAGTTGATTCGCCGACTTCAAAGCGCCGTTTTTCGCTGGCCAGTTGGGATTCTGAGGCCTTGAGCGATGCCCGGGCTGCCTGGACTCGCTTGGAGGCGGTTTGAACCGATTGGAGCGCGTCGCGCACTTCTGATTCGATCTGGGATTCCTGCTTAATTTGCTGGACTTCAGTGAGCCGGGTTTGGGCCTGTGAGCGGCCTAAGTCAGCTTTTGCCGCCCGATTTTGCCACGGAAAGGTAAACTGAACCCCGACCCGTACATCCCGGAAATTACGTGAGAACAGATTTCCAAGGCTTTGCCCCAATCCGCCGGAGAAAAAATCTGGAATTTGACCTGATGGCGGAATCACCACCGGGGTAAATCCAAGCTGGGAAGAGAGCAAATTGACCCGTTCCAGAATCGCTGCGTTAAACCCGCCGCTAAATGGATTTCGCGGTGGAAGCACGGTTCCAGCCAGCCCGGCCAGCGAATAGCTGGCGATCAGGTCAACCTGTGGTTTGAGCTGGTTTTTAAAGTAATCGGTTTCGATTTTGTTTAACTCGCCCTGAAACCGGAACTGTTCCATCTCAGGTCGGTTTTTGAGGGCCGTATCAACCGCATCGGTGACTGTAAAATTGACTGGTTCGAGATGAATTTGTTCGGTTGGCGAAACAGCCTCGTTCCACATGGGGTCAGAGCGATTTTCCAAAATCAGTTTTTTGAGGGCATTTTCAGCCCGGGTCAGTTGTTCGAGCGAAATCAGAACGTCTTCCTGGCGTTGCTCTAACTGGGCTTCAACTGAAACAATCTCAACCGGCGCCAGCGTCCCGGCATCCACAAAGCGTTTATTTTGCTCAAGTTGGGTGCGGGCCAGATTAACGGCTTCTTCTTTGATTTCAACATCGCGTTTGGCAAAAACCAGATCCCAGTAAGCGCGCTGAACATTGGCGATAATTTCAATAACACGTTGCCGAAACTGGGAATCAGAAATATCAAGCCGCTTTTTGGTCAACAGGGTTTGACGTTGCGAGTTGTCGAGCTTGAAATTTCGCATCAGCGGCTGGGTAAATGTGGCGCTGAGTTGGGAATTGTACGTCGGGTTTAATGCAGTAAAAGCATTGTCTGTTGAGGTCCGGCCATTATTGAAATCAACCGAGAGCGAGCCACCAGACTTAAATAACTGTTTGAAATTGAGCGTCTGGTTAAACGTGTCAGTTGTCACTGCGCCCGAATCACCAGCCCCGCCAATCAGTGATGCTGTGGGCACGGCTTTGGTCTCATAAAAAAATGAGGACGAGAGAAATAAATCATAGGCGCCACGGGAACGGGCAAAATCATAATTGGCCTGCTGGACGGCAACCCGCTGGATTTCGATGTCCGGATTTTTGGCCAGTGCCATCAAAATCGCGTTTTGCAAACTCAACCCCATTGAACGGCCTGGGGTGACGCCAACACGCGGCTCATTTTCAGCCTGTTTGCGTGCCAGTGCAGCGGCATCACCTGGTTGGGATTGCGGCGAAGCACCTGATGTGGGCGCCGGCGACTGAACCACAATGCCTGTTCCTGGTTGATGGGCGGCCAGTTCCTGCGCCATCAGTGGAGATTGTGGCACCAAAAGTGATACCCCAAGACCAAAAACAACGGTTGCTGTCCGTAATGCCTGGCGGGAAGATGATGAGTGAGACATGCCAAACGACTCCTTTTACTCAGCGCTTGAAAACATAAATGCGTGGATTGGTTCAGGTCTTCGATTCAAACTGTGACAAAAAGTTAAACGAACGATTAAAACGATTGTTTCAATCATCTGTATGAACCAGCTTTTTGTCAAACATTCCGCGCACCCTGTCACTCATTCCCTCAACTTGAGCGCCCAGGTTGGTCAATGAAAAGATCTGAACCAGCGTGTCAAATGTGGCATAGAGCACGGGTGTTGCCAGCAACGTCAACAATAAACAGAGCGACTGGCCGCCAATGACAATGATGGCCACCGAGCGCAGGGCGCCCGACCCAGCGCCCTGGCCAACCGCCATTGGGATTAACCCCGCCACCAGTGCGAGCGTGGTCATCAAAATTGGGCGTAACCGATCTCGACAGCCTTCGACAATGGCTTCAAAGCGCGGCATCCCTTCAGCTCGCAAGGTATTGATGTGGTCAATTTGGAGAATCGAGTTTTTCTTCACCACCCCAAACAACATCAAAATCCCCAGAGCCGAGAAAATATTGAGCGTCTGGCCAAACGGCAGCAGTGAGAGCAAGGCAAATGGGATCGCCATTGGCAAGCTGAGCAGGATCGTGACCGGGTGCAGAAAGCTCTCAAACTGTGCGGCCAAAATCATGTACATAAAGACAAATGACAGGATAAACGCCAGCGCAAAATTTTGGGCGGCCCGGCCCAGTTCACGGCTTCCGCCCTGTGGGGCGGCAGTATATTGAGGCCCAAGATTGAGTTCTTTGATTTTCTTCTCAATTTCGGTGAGCACCACTGATTGCGACTGACCAAGTTGAAGGTTGGCAGTGACTGTAACCTGACGCTGGCGGTTATAGCGGTTGATTTGGGCGGGTCCGGTGCCGTCAAGCATGGTGACCACGTTGCTCAACGGCACATTCCCCAGCTTTGAGGATGGAACATAGGTTCTCAGCAAGGCGATTGAACTGTCCCGGTCTGTTGGTTCAACGCGCAGACGAATGTCATACCGGTCATCGCCTTCGCGATAGCTTGAAACCACTTCACCTGCCACCATCGTGCGGAGCGCCGAAGCAATCGAGGCCACATTGACCCCGAGATCAGAGGCTTTGGGACGATTGATAATTGCTCGCATCTCTGGCTTCCCAACTTCGAGGTTGGAATCAACGTCCACCACACCCTTGACGTTACGCATAAAGCTCATCAGGTTGGCTGAGGCTGTGGTCAAGGTTTCAATTTCAGGTCCCCGGATGACATATTGCACGTCAGCATTGGTTTGACCACCGCCGGAGATTGCCGCCGGGTTCTGGATTTGAATCCCGATGTCTGAAAATTTCGCCAGACTTTTGCGGGCCAGGTCCATCAATTTCGGCTGTGATTCTTTGCGCTCGGAAATCGGTTTGAGTTCAACCGAAAGCGTTGCCCGTGTCACGCGTCGCTGTTCGTCACCGCCGATGGTGGAAAGAACATGGATAACGTGTGGAATCTTTTTGATTTCCTCTTCAATCTGGGCAATGCGTTCCTGGGCCGCTGACAGTGAATTTCCTTCCGGGAGTTTGACCAGGACTTCAAAGCGGCTCTGGTCATCCTGTGGCAGAAAGTCCTTTCCAATAAGCTGGAACACCGGCACCACCGAGGCCACCACCACCACCGACACCACAATCACCAGAATTGGATGCTTGAGCGAATACTTGAGCATGGCGGTATAGCTACGGTCAATCATTCCATAGAACCCGCCACTTCGTGATTTGGCGGCTTCGCCTTCTTTTTTGTGCTCAGCTTTGAGGAATCGCGAACACAGCATCGGCGTCAGGGTAAAGCTGACGAGCATCGAGACCAGAATGGCAAAGGCTGAAGTAAACCCAAACGAGGACATAAAGCGGCCCACAATGCCGCCCATAAAGGCTACTGGCAAGAAGATAATCACCAGGGAAAGTGTGGTCGCCAAAACCGCCAGCCCGATGTCGGCAGTGGCTTCCTTGGCGGCTTCCATCGGAGACATATTTTTCTCTTCCACAAACCGGAAGATGTTTTCCAGCACCACTACCGCGTCGTCAATCACAATTCCGACCGAAAGCGTCAACGCCAGCATCGTCATTCGGTTGAGCGTAAAGCCCATGGCATACATCAAGGCAAAGGTGGAAATGATCGAAACCGGAATCGCAATCGCCGAGATAATGGTTGAGCGCCAGTTTCCAAGAAACACCAAAACCACAATTGCGGCTAAGATTCCACCCAGGACAAGGTGTTCTTAAACCGAATGGAAAGCGGATTCAATGAAGACTGACTGGTCCTGGGCAATTTGGATTCGATAATCTGGCGGCAAAATAGACTTAATGGTTTCGAGCCGTTCCTTGATATGTTCGACCACGGCCACCGTGTTGGTCCCAGATTGTTTTCGGATCAGCAACACCACGGCCTGCTGACCATCAAGCCGGGCGAGTGACCGGGGTTCTTCAACCCCGTCTTCAACATAACCGACATCTTTGACATAGATGGGCAAGCCATCACGCGCACCCAGAATGACGTTGTTAAAATCGGTAACCTGGGTGATGCGGCCAAGGGTTCTCAAAATGATTTCTTGTTTCCCCTGATCAATCCGACCACCTGGGATTTCAACGTTTTGGGCGGCCAGCGCCTGTTTGATTGAATCAATACTCAGGTTGTAGGAAGCCACTTTCTGGGCATCGAGAACGACCTGGATTTCACGCTTGCGGTCGCCAATAAAAATGACCTGTCCGACACCACTCAGTGATTCCAGGTTTTGCTTGATCATTTTGTCAGCCGTGTCGGTGATTTCACGTGGACTCCGATTGGCAGAAATGGCCAGCGATAAGACTGGTTGAGCGTCAGGATCGAGTTTTTCAATCACTGGCGGGTCCACATCGGTCGGCAGGTCGCCAACGATTCGTCCAACCCGGTCCCGGACATCCTGGGCGGCTTCATCCACGTCGCGTTCCAGCGCAAACGTGACAAACACCTGAGACACCCCTTCGGCTGAAACCGACCGCAATTCATCAATCCCGCTGATGGTGTTGACGGCTTCTTCGACTTTCTTGCTGATTTGGGATTCAACTTCTTCAGGTGAAGCACCATCCAGCCGGGTGGTGATGGTCACCGTCGGCAAATCAACCTTGGGGAACAAATCCACACCGAGTCGAAAGTAGGCAAAGGCCCCAATCACAAATAATGACGTGACCAGCATGGTCGCAAAGACCGGGCGACGAATACAAATTTCAGCAAGTTTTTGCATAGAACTTGAATGCTTTCGTTCAATGGAGATTCAGGGTTCAGGATTTCTGAAAGGCTGAGGGCTTGGGGCTGAGGGCTGAGGGAAAATCTGGCTCCCGATCATTCAGCCTGGTATGAAGCGATTTTCGGATCATTTTTCTTAATCCCTTAGCCCTCAGCCCAATACCCTCAGCCCAGGTCATTGGTTTCGTTCCGTGTAGGCTTTGCGCCCCTGGTTGCTGCCGATGATTCGATCCACCAGCCAGGGGGCAAGCTTCCCGAAATACATCAAGCAGCGATAGATCCAGGGCACGACAATTTTTCGCCGTGGCCGACGAATGGCACTGAGAATGGCATTGACAACGGCTTCCGGGCCCGGCATTGGAATTTTGAGTCCACTGGTCATCGGGGTTTGAATAAAGCCGGGAGCAATTAACACGACATCAATGTTGTCCTGCCAGAGTTCGCGCCGGAGGGCATCATTGAGCCCGCGTAATCCAAATTTGGTAGCTGAGTAAATCCCCAGGGTCGCGATTTCCCCAGCCACAGAGCCAATATTGAGGATCAGACCACTTCCCTGGCGTCGCATCTGGGGAATTGCTGCCCGGGCACAACGCGCGGGTCCGATCAGGTTCACGGCGACGGTATTTTCAAGGGCCACGTCTGACATGTCAGCCAGAGGTTTTCCGCCACCAATTCCAGCGTTATTGATCAAAATATCAACCCGACCATAAGCCGCCAGAGTTTTTTCAAAGAGTGTCTGAATGTCGGCATAGCGGCTGATGTCAGTCGGAATCGCCAGGGCCCGCCCGCCTTCACGCACGATTTCATCAGCCAGCCGGGTCAGGTCCTCAGCCCGACGGGCCGCCAGGACCACCACAGCACCCTGTCGAGCCAGTTCACGAGCCGCAGCCGCCCCAATTCCACTTGAAGCTCCGGTAATGACCACAATGCTATCTTTCAGTTTCATATGCCGTCCCTCATCAATATAAACAGAAAGAAGTGTTCGTATTAGAAACCCGTTAAGTAACCCAATCAAAGGAACTTAGCGAACTACTGACTACTGACTACTGACTACAACCTCGTATTATTTCGTTGCCACTGCAACCCCGTTTGAGAGTTGCCCAAGGTTTGAAACGGCAATCTGTTCGTCTTTTTTCACACCTTCGGTAATTTCGATCATATCGCCATCACGCAGGCCCAGTTTGACCTGTCGCTCGACGACTTTGTTTTGTTCGACGACAAAGATTTTGTTGAGGCCGGCAATGGACGTGATTGAAGAAACTGGAACTAAGACGACCGGAATTTTATTGGTGGTTTTGACATAAACCTTGGCAAACATTCCGGCTTTGAGCAGGTCTTCATTATTTTCGGCAGTGGCCTCGACCATCAATAACCGGGCCTGGGCATTTAATTCTGGGCTGATGCGCGAGACCTGGGCTTTAAAGGTTCGCCCAGGGTAGGTGTCTACCGTAAAATCCACCCCAACACCGGGTTTAACAAATGAAACTCCAACTTCGGGGACACTGGCCTGGAGCCGGAGCGGGTTAGATCGCACAATGGTTGCAATGGACCGGTTGCCGCCCATTTCACTGATGTATTCACCTTTGGACACCAGTTTTTGGCTGACAATACCAGCAATCGGTGACGTAATAGTGGAATCGTTCAAATTCTTTCGGGCCAGTTGTAGTTCGGCATTGCGCTGGTCAATGGTGGCCAACTGATTGCGGACGTTGTCGCGCGCGGCTTCATAGCGGGCCAGGGCCGTCCGGTGGTTAATCTCGACCGTATCCCACCGATCCTGGGAAACATCGCCTGATTCGATCAGCTTGCGAGTGCGTTCCATTTTCAGTTTGGCTTCATCCAGTGACGCTTTGGCCTGCTTGACTTCAGGTGCCTGTTCGATGTCAAAATTTGGGTTTGGCCCGGTAAGTCCAATTTTGGTACAGGCTTGCTGGAGGGCAGCTTCAGCTTGTTTGAGCTTGAATTCAAATTCCTGAGGGGAAATCCGGGCAATCACCTCACCGGCTTTGACAAAACTTCCCAGGTCAACATTCATCTCAGAGACTTCGCCCCGAACCTGACTGCTGACGGTTACTTCATCATCTGCTACAAGCTGGCCAACGGTTTCGATATTGCGTTCGATCAGACGTTCAATGGCCGTGGCGGTTCGGATTTCAACTGGGCCGGCTGGGGTGACTGGGGCGCCGTTGTTGCCAGGTGCGGCTTCGGCATTGGTGTTTTTTCGTGAACACCCTGCTGACACGAGCGCTATCAAAAGGATGACGGCAGATGAGAATTTGACGATGCGGGTCATGGGTGTGGTTATCCTTTCGTTTCAACCTGAATTTTTTTTCGGTTCCGAGCCTGAGTCACTGGTGTGGCAATTCCGTTGAGAAATAATTTGGTAAAGCCTTCAGCCAGGTGGCGACTCTCTGGACGATCAGCCGTGTTGCGTTCAAACAATTGTTCGGTCAGTGATTGATGGATGGCCATGCCCATAAAGGCGCGCGCCGCCAGGAGCGGATCCACGGCCTGAAAGGCGCCATCTTCAATCCGTTGCTGGATATACCCGCATAAAAAGGAATACACCTCTTGAACGTGGGTCGAAAAAAACATTTCGGACAGTTCATGGCCTTCCAGACCGCTAAAGAGCATCAGACGCATAAAGGTGTTGTCCTGACGATGGCGGTCCAGAATACGCTGGGCAAGTGTTTGGAAAAACGCCTGATCATCTTTGCGACTGGCAAGATCCCGCATGATGAGCCAGAAGGCATCCTGTTCATTTTCAATAGATTTTTCATCCAGGATGGCGGCATAGAGTTCCTGCTTGGTGGCAAAGTGGCGAAAGATAATGGCTTCACTGATCCCGGCCTGGCCAGCGATTTCCTTGGTGGTCGTGCCGGTAAACCCTTTTTGCGCAAAGAGTCGCATTGCGACACGAGCAATTTGGCGACGGCGATTCTCAGCCGACATGCGTTTTCCGGGGGCTGGAACAAGGGATTGATCCGGAAGTGAACTGTTTGATGGAAGCGTGGTCATAAAGGTGAAGATCTCCGAAACCGAATTTCGGCTACGATAACAAAGTAAGTACTTACAAACAACGCCGGATACCTGAAATCACAACAAAATGTTCCCGGAACTTCAGAATTTACTTGCGGAATTACGGCGTAATGGGTTAAAACCAGATATATTGTGGTCATTTCAAAGTGATACACGCCTAATAGTTGTTCTGGTTTCTTAGCTTCACTGCAATTCATTTTTATTTCCCAACCGTCAGCCTCACATAGCGACCCGACCGGGAGTCCTCCGGCTTCGCTCCACAATCTGACACTGGGGTAGCTCCATACACTCAATAGCGATGGTGAACTCTTTTGATTATAAGTAGTTAGAAAAAAATGGACGAATTTCAAAAGGCATCTGGGGAACCCTCTCCAGAATCTCAATCTGCGATGGCTCTCCTGCGAACGCGTCGGGATGCCGAACTGGCCAGCTATTTTTTCTTCAGCCCGGCCAAAATTCTCGGCAATGCCGCCCTGCGCGAACCCCAGGAAGAAGCGTATTTTGCCCTGCGGCGGTATTTCAGTCAGGCTCAGAAGTTGCCGGCTATGGTTGAAATTCCCACCGGGTGCGGGAAAACCGGCATTATCTGTATTGCTCCATTTCGAATTGCCCGTGGCCGGGTCTTGATTGTGGCGCCCAATATCACGGTTCGAGACACCCTCGTTCGGTCGATTTCCTGGGCGGAAAACACGAGTTTTTCCGAACGCAGCAACTTTTACTTAAAGTGCAAAATCTTCGCGTCACCGGCTGAATTACCCAGAGTTACTGTGCTCGAACGTGGCCGGACAAGCCTCGAAGATTGCCTGCGGGCTGACATCGTGGTGGCCAATATCCAGCAACTGGTTGGCTGGCTTGAGGTATTTGACGAGCGATTTTTTGATTTCATCATTGTTGACGAAGCCCACCACGTTCCGGCTGAATCGTGGCAAAAGGTCGCGCTCTCCTTCCCTGCGGCCAAAAATGTGTACCTCACCGCCACGCCGTTTCGCAGCGACAGCCAGCCGATTCGCGCCCGCTCAATCTATCAATACCAGCTTTCACGCGCCATCCAGAACGAGTACATCAAAAATATTGTCCGGGTAGATGCCGTCGCCTCGCGGTTGACCTTTACACTGGAAGGTCTGACCCGTGAGTTTTCATTCGATGAAATTGCAAAGCTGCGCGAAGAGTTCTGGTTTTCCAAAGGTGTGGCCCTGTCTGAAGTGTGCAATCAGACGATTGTGGCGCACAGCATTGCCTTGTTAAATGAAAAACGACAGGATCAGATTTTTCATCAACTCATTGCGGCGGCCTGCTCTATTCGCCATGCCCAGCAACTGGTGGCCTTGTATTGCACGGCGGGACTGCGGGCAACCTATGTGGCCAGCCAGGGCATGACGCGCGAAGAACGCGACGCCCGGCTCAGAGCTTATGAAAGCGGCGAGTTTGACTGTATTGTCCAGGTGGGCATCCTGGGCGAAGGCTATGACCATCCAAATGTATCAGTTGCCGCAGTGTTTCGGCCCTACCGCTCGCTTTCCCCGTATGCCCAATTCGTAGGGCGAACACTGCGCCGTATTGATCGCGGGAACGGCAGCGATAATCTTCTCGACGCGTGAACGCGATGACCAGGATGGCTGCGCACGCTGGCCTTGAGAGCTCTCTGGAGCAGGGAATCCATCTGCATCGCGCACAGTCCATACTATGCGCTTTTTCGCGACCTCACGGTAAAA
>DAOQNB010000120.1:0-10050 GCA_035335845.1 Acidobacteriota bacterium
AAGAAAAACCCCGGTCTCTGTATCAAAGAATCTCGCGCACGTTTCCAACGCGGCGGGTAATGCGTTCACTGTCCAGATATTCCAGGAGTGGAATGGCATATTTGCGTGACAGTCCAAAACGATCTTTAAAAAAAGCAATATCCAGTGTTGGTGAGTGTGCTTTGGAGGCCCGCACCTCAGCAATTAGATTCTGGATGATTTCAGCATGGCAGGTAAATTCGCCGACGCGTACCAACCGCTTTTCATTGAGCAGCAGGAAATACACGGGCCGGGCCTGGGCATCCTTGAATTTGAGTTTTTCAAAGAGTTCGGCCATTGAGAGTCCCTGCAATCCAGTCTCGCGGAGGGTTCTTTCCATTTGTTCCTTGATCTGAGCTTCGGCTCCGGAAACTCTAATCTGGTAACTGGCCAGTCGGAGTACTTCCCCATCAGCAATCAGCTTTTTTTCCGCGACCAGTGTGTCAACCGTGAATTTAAAAACCTCGACCGGTATGCGTGAAAACACCTGCTCGCGCATTTCTTCTCGCGAGGCACCTGGCTGGAGCGGTTTTTGGCGGTGAAAATCGCCAACCCGTTTTAACAAACCAGCTTTGAGTGGTTCCAGGTCGGCTTTCCAGTTTGCCCGAAATGGTCGAGTCAGTTCTTGCTGGCCAAGGGCTTTTCCATTGGCGGTGTCAATAAACACGAGTTGATTTTGCTGGTGCAGCCGCGTCAGGACAGCTTTGAGTACCGCGTCGGATTCACCACTTCTGGCAGCCAGTTCAGCCAGTGTCACCCCTGAAGGACCACTTTTCTCCAGGAACGCGGCCACTCGAACGGCTGAATCTGAACTGGAAAGTTTTGCTAAAAATAAAGTAACCCCTTCGCGTTCGCTGGCTCGATGCCGTTGAGGCTGAACGTCAAGCACGAGTCCGCCTCCGATAGTGAACTGGGGCGAATAATGCCGCAGAATAAACCGGTCACCAGGTAAAGCCAGCACGGGTTCTTCGAGGTGGAGCTGGGCAAAACAACGTTGCCCGGGACCAAGCTCGCGATTTTTTGAGGCCAGATCGGCTGGCGGATTTAACAAATGGACTCGCGCCATAACCTCGCTTGTTCCGTGATGGAACCGTACGCGGGTCCGATGACGCAATGGTTTTTCAACTGAAGCCAGCAACTCTAACTGGACATCAATCATGGGCGTTGCCGCAAACCGCCCAGCCGGCGTGACCACCTGTCCACGCGTGACGGTCTCAATATCTACGCCTTGCAAGTTGATGGCTGTCCGCTGTCCGGCAGTGGCACGCTCAGAGGATTGCCCATGGACTTCGATACTTCGAATTTTGGTTCGGCGTCCACCTGGATGAATTTCGACATCATCCCCAACTCGAAAACTTCCGGCAATGAGGGTTCCGGTGACCACGGTCCCAAACCCTTTGACTGAAAACACCCGATCAATCGGGAGGCGGGGCGGGCGAGCACTGCTTTTTTCGGTAACGGTGAGCGCAATCTGTGCCAACGCCTGCTTTAACTCATCAATGCCGTCACCGGTGCGAGTACTGACCGCAATGACTGGTTTGCCCTCAAGGAATGTTCCATCAACAAATGTTTCGACTTCGCTCTGAACCAGTTCAAGCCATTCGGCATCAACCATGTCAATTTTGGTCAGTACCACCAGCCCGGTTGGGATCCTGAGCAACTGGCAAATTTCGAGATGCTCTCTGGTCTGCGGCATCACCGACTCATCAGCCGCAATCACCAACATGACCAGATCAATGCCATGTGCACCAGCCAGCATGTTTTTCACAAACCGCTCATGCCCCGGCACGTCAACAAACCCCAACTGAAACCCATTGAGTGTCAGGTTTGCAAATCCAATATCAATCGTGATACCGCGTTGTTTTTCTTCTTTGAGACGATCAGTGTCTGTTCCGGTAAGTGCTTTGACCAGCGATGTTTTACCGTGATCAATATGCCCTGCCGTGCCAACAATGATATTTTTCATATGAGATCAGTCAGTAGTCAGGAGTCAGTAGCTCACTCAATTTATTTGGTTGAGTTAGTTTTGGTTTTTCAGGTGAATATTTCCTGGGAACGCCGGCATCTTGCCGGCACCAGGCGGTTCAGATCCAAATCAATTGCCGGCAGGATGCCGGCGTTCCCAGGCGGAACCCTTCTTCTGAAGAGCTATACAAGATGACTCAATGACAAGTTGACCGGGTGAGCAAATACAGGCTGATTTTTCTTCTGACACCTTTTGGATTGACGACTCGCAATTTCACGACTTCGCTCTTTCACTCTCTCTATTGCTGCGCCTTACCAATTCGCTCAACCGCTTTCTGAGCTTCAGTGCGAACCCCTTCGTCTGCATCCTGAAGGCAATCAACAACTGAGGACAAGACTGGTTCGGCGGGTGGGCCAATACGCCCAAGCGCCTGAACGGCACGCAGACGAACAACCGCTTCTTTGTCTTTCAAGCCGGGAACAATGAGCAGAAAGGTTTCTGGTCCGATTTTCCCAAGCGCTTCAGCAGCTCGCGCCCGGACGTTTTTATCTTCGTGTTGTTTGAGTGTCTTTGACAGGGTTGGAATCGCCTCTTTGGCCCCGGCGCCGATTCGTCCGAGGATAAAGATGGCAACTGGGGCGGCTTCTTTTTCAGTCAGCACGCCAATGAGTGCTGGAACGGCTGGTTTCCCAATCGTTGCCAGTTTGTTGCTGGCTTCAACTCGAAGTGACTCGTCTTTTCCTTTAAGTTGATTGATCAATTCGGGAATTTGGGCTTCAAGATCCTCAGATGGCTCCTGGGCATCAGTGGGTGACGTAGAAAAAAACAGTAAGCTCATTCCCCACAAAAGTGTCAAAAACACCCATCCTGGTTTCTTCGACTTTGAACATCGCATGCTCCCTCCTTTTCACCGAAGAGAAACGCTTCTATCTCACTGTGCCTGGTTGAATTGTGTTGGGTTGTGACGTGGCAGGACATCAGGTAGTTTAGAGGAAATTTTCACGGGTTGCGATGCTCGACTCAGAATTATTCAAAGAAGTTTCCTGGATTTATGCACCTGTGCTTTGTACAGCATTGACTTCACTGGCGTACCATCCCAATTTGAGCCACCAGCGAGTCATTATGACAACCTGGTGCGTCACACCGCCCAACCCAACCAGGAACCAGTTGTTGGGTGAAATGGAAAATGAGATTTGAGCGAGCAGGACCTGGACAACCAGGGTGATCACCAGCATCAAACCAAACACTCCGATCAGTTTTTGCCAGTGACGCACAATCAAGATAAGGGTTGGAAGAATTTGACGCGTGACCCAGGCCTGGCGAGTTAGAACAATTCGAATTTTGAGATAATCCAAAAACAGGTGAATCACGACCAGGAACAGTATTGCCAGCAAATACACCATCATCCGCAAGAAACGTACCTGGGGCTCATTGGCTGAAGTCTCAGCATACTGTGAAATGAGCCGCCATCCCAAAAAACCAAGGCAGATCAAAAGACTGTGGAGAAAGACTGATATCAAGGCAACACGCATAAAAGTCCCAAAGGAAGCCGCACAGTTGGCGAGAAACCCAGGGTTCCGGGTTCCGGGTTCCGGGTTCCGGGTTCCGGGTTCCGATTCCCAGTTGTTTGTGTTCACCATTTCGCCAGGAATGAGCGGTTCTGAACTCATCGTCTGGTGTGAATTTCCAGGATCTGACCCGGAACCCGGAACCCGGAACCCCGAACCCTGGTTTTCCATCCCGGAACTCTGTTTTTCGGGATCAACAAACAGTCCAATCAACCCACCAGTCAGATAAATCCCAACGATCCAATACCCCAAACCAACAACCATCAGCCCACCAATGAACCAGGCCCCATACTGGGATACCAGTTCCGGAAAATGAGCGACTTCAGCCAGCCAGGCGGCATCCAGATCTGGTTGAAGCAATCGGTCTGCCATTTCTGAATTACCATTGAGCCGGTTCAATAACCCGTAGATTGGAAAAGCCACCAGGGTTGAGGCACACCACGTCGCCAGCATCAGCATCAGGATCAATCGCCAGTGTCGGGCCGCCTGAACCAAAGAGTTAATTACAATGCGAAACATAGAGCTTCCTGTAAAAGAAAAATCAGACGAGAAACAAGGTTCACGGTACCGACCTGAGAAGGGTTCATAACATAGCTGTTGTTAAACCAGTCAACGTCGAGCATCAGTTTGTGGTCAGGGTCAATCACCACAGACTGAAGTGCGGCTGACCGCTCGATGGTAAATCGCTTTTCGGCAGCTTTCCCATCCCACGTTTCACGCAACCGGCTGCCATCTGTAAATCGGAATTCAACCTCCACTGGCATCACCGCTTCGCCTTTGCGAGCCACGGTAACCTCGGTGACAAACTGGGTCCCAGTCCCGGTGGTTTTGGCTGATTGAATCGCATAGTCAAGCACGACCGTGTCGCGAAAATACTGCTGAAAAAACCAGTCGAGATTCTGTCCGGCAACTTCTGAGGCAACATCAAAGAAATCCTGGGCGGTTGGATGCTTAAAGCGCCAGCGTTCAAAGTAGGTTTTCAAGATCCGGTTCATGGTTGGTGTTCCCAGGTGGCGTTCCAGCATCTCAAGCGTCAGGGCTGGTCGAGGGTAAGAATTGAAATAGTAACTCACCTCACATTGATCATCGGTTTTGTACTTCCAACTCTGGGTCATCAGGGGGTCGCATTTCACAGTGGCTGGAGTCAAAGTCACTCGATTAAAGGACCACACATCCAGCCGAATGGGCAATCTCATAATGGGTTGTCCAACCAGCCGAAACCATATCGCAGTCTGGTCTTTATAAAACGCATCCATCAATTTGCGCTCGGTAAAAGAGGTAAAGCCTTCGTCCATCCACGATTCTTCAAATTCGTTGCTGGCCACCATGCCATACCAGTATTGATGGGCAAATTCGTGAGTGGTGACGACTTCTGGCGAGGCTTCAAACAAAGCTTCGTCATCCATCACACGATAGAGGGTGCCACAGGTAATCAGAGTCGGGTATTCCATTCCACCCGAGCCATCAGCCTGATATGCCGGATCAACAATCGTGAGGGTTTGATAGGGATAGGCACCATAGGTCAGGCCACAATACTGCAGACTGTTTTTAACGGCTGCCAGATGGCGGTCTTTCTGGGCTAAATGTGAAGGCTGGAGCAAAAGCTTGAGTTTGACTTCGGGGAGGTCAGGATGGCGGAAGGTGTCTTCAAATTCAAGAAAATCAGGTGATGCGGTCCAGGCAAAGTCGTGCACATCCGCCTGAACATACCGATATGCCATTTGATTTCCGGGCCGAGATTCTTTTGATTGGAGCACACCGGTGGCACCGACTTTATAGGTTTCCGGCACCACAAAGGTCACATCATAGGTGCCAAAGTCGGCATAGAACTCCGTGTTGGCATGAAATTGATGACAGTTCCAGCCAGATGTGGTCCGACGGCGAAGCCCAGCCGGTTCATAGACACCAAGCTTTGGAAACCATTGTGCCACCAGAAAATAGTTTCCCAGATAGCCAGTCCGGGCAAAAACCCGAGGCAATTTGGACAGAAACTCGATTGAGAGCGTGATTTCCTGATGTGGGCCAACCGGTCTGGTCAGGGGAATTCGCCAGACTGTCCGGTCATCGCGATTGCCATCATCTGGGGCAATAAATTCGGCTCGCGGCAGCAGGTCTTCCCCATCACTGGTTCTGAGTGACAGCACATCAATGCTGCCAAACTTCCCGCTTTTCAAATAATCCCCGCGTAACTGGCCACCTGATTCGACCATAAAGGTGCTTTTCTGATCACGAAAAGCATTTAAATACAGGTGGAATTGGAGTTCAGTCACCGGGGCATCTGATGGATTGCGCCAGCGAAGCGTTTCCTTTCCCTGAATGTGTTTGGCGACCGGGTCAAGTACGGCTTCGATCTGGTACGCCACAACCCGGTCTGAAAGCGGTGTTTCTCTGGCACTGATGCTGTGATAGCCACTCAACACAATCAATCCAAGTCCATAGAGCCACCACCAGGTGCAGGTTCTGTTTTTCATGGGTTCTTGCTCCGCCAATAGTTTTGGTCAGTGATCAGTCATTGAATGCGTTGCCAATTTTTTGCTGTATGGCTATCGGTTCAGGAATCGTTCATTTGTAAACGGCTCAGAATCTGATCACTGACGGCTGGCTCAATTCGGCTGACGAAAATAAAAAAGGTTCAGTGCTGGAAAATTCCAGTCTGAACCTTTTGAGATCAACAAAAGTCAATCAGGACTAATAATTCTTCGGGAAGTTTGGGCCAAGGCACGACGGATCGCCATCACATAGTTTGTCAACAATCGTGTCATACAGATAGGTTGATTCCGCGCGGACAACTTCGCCAATCCGGTCCTCATAGGTTTTGAGACCGTGATCAAACTCTTTCTTGAGAAGGTCATACAGGTTCTTTGATTTGCGGCCTTCAACAACCTTCTTTTCATTGTAGATCTTGATATCGCTCACAATCGTGCGAGCCACACGCTGGGCGGTTTTATGATCGGCTTCTGAGCCTTTGTATTTCGCCGGATCATACTTAAAAACACCCGGTGCCGTGCTTGATGGCGGTGGTGGGGCTGACTGGTACCCAGCAGGTGGGGTAAATGAAGTCAAAGGAATGGTACCCTGCGCGGCAATGGGTGATGGCTGAGGTTTTGGAGGCTGGATTGGCTCTGGCGCCGCACCACCCGGCGGTACAAAGAAAACCTGCTCTGGCTCTGGCGCTTTTGGCTTGGGTGGTTCTTCTGGCGGTAACTCAAAAACGGGAGGCTTGAACTGAGCTTCCTGAGCTTTCTTGGCGGCTTCGGCAGCGCGGCGGGCTTCTTCGGCTCGACGAGCTTCTTCAGCTTTGCGAGCTTCTTCGGCTCGACGGGCTTCGTCAGCCCGGCGGCGGGCATCCTCTTCAGCTTTGCGACGGGCTTCTTCTTCCGCAGCCTTACGACGAGCTTCTTCTTCCGCAGCTTTACGACGAGCTTCTTCTTCCGCCTTGCGACGAGCTTCTTCGGCTTTGCGTGCCTCGTCAGCCTTGCGAGCTTCCTCAGCCTTGCGGCGTGCTTCTTCGGCTTTGCGTGCTTCTTCAGCCCGGCGTGATTCTTCCTCAGCCTTGCGGCGAGCTTCCTCAGCCTTGCGCGCCTCTTCAGCCCGGCGAGCTTCTTCGGCTTTGCGTGCTTCTTCAGCCCGGCGAGCGTCTTCGGCTTTGCGTGCTTCTTCAGCTTTACGCGCCTCGTCAGCCTTGCGTGCCTCATCAGCCTTGCGGCGAGCTTCCTCGGCTTTGCGTGCTTCTTCAGCCGCCCGAGCCTGTTCCTCAGCCCGACGGGCTTCTTCCTGGGCTCCGGCCTGGTCGGAAATTAAATTCTCTGAAGGCTGCTCAATGCCTAAACCTGATGAAGTCTCTTTACCTGGCTTCAAGATGTAATAAACAGCAAAACCTAAAGCGACGACGACAATACCAATTCCAACGTATAGTAACATTGTTTCAGAAACTCCTCGCTTCTTCAGTAATCAAAGGTTACAAAAACGCGGTCTTCTTACATCAGCACGCATTCAGTTTAGGGTGATTCCCCCCTCATTCTCTGGCTAGAGATTGAGATCAGCCAACGCCAACCACACACAGATTCAGGTAGAAATCTGAACCGGGTATGGAGATCGAAAGCTGAAAAATCAGTCGTGTAGAACAGAGGAGAGGAAGAATGCTGGATGTTGGAACACAATCAGCCTTAGCTTGGTCAATTTTTGAGCAAAAAGCAATGAAAAATTGCCTTTTTCCACTTCTTGAGTCCAACTCTCATGGGCATAAGCCTGAGTTTGGAGTGCCAAAAGCACAATGACCAAACTTTCGGTTGCCTGATCTTACCCGCCGAGCTTACTGCGAACCATCATATTGACAGCTTTCCCGTCTACATTTTGGCCTGCCAGCTTTGCCATGACCTGCTTCATCACCATCCCAATCTCTTTTGCCGACGAAGCACCGGTTTCAGCAATCACGCTTTCAACCACCTGCGCCAGGGTGGCTTCATCAACTGGTTTGGGAAGATAGGCTTCAATGATTGCGGCTTCGGCCAGTTCCTTATCGGCGAGTTCCTGACGGCTTCCTTTGATAAAAGCGTCAGCCGCTTCGCGTCGCTGTTTGACCAGCTTGTTGAGCAAACTCATCATCGCCGGATCGTCCATCGGTTTTTGATCTTCGATTTCCTGACGTTGAATTGATGTTTTCACCATCCGCAACGTGTCAAGCCGCGCCTGATCGCGGGCCTTCATCGCCACGGTAATATCTGCAAGGATTTGATCTCTAAGAGACATGGGAAGAGTACCTTTTCTGAGAAGTAGAGCTGAGAAATCCAGGGCTGAAGACTTCGGGCTCAGGGCTTGGGGCTGAAGATATTGGGCTTGGGGCTTGGGGCTGAAGATATTGGGCTTGGGGCTTGGGGCTGAAGACATTGGGCTCAGGGTATAACCCCCCCGATGTCTTCAGCCCGATGTCTTCAGCCCGACTTCTTCAGCCCGATGTCTTCAGCCCGATAATCTTCAGCCCGATATCTTCAGCCCGTTGTCTTCAGCCCGATAATCTTCAGCCCGTTGTCTTCAGCCCGATAATCTTCAGCCTGATGTTTTAGGGGAAAATCCCGAGTTCAGCATACGAAATAGCAATCTTATCAATGGCACTGATAAACGCGGCGGATCGCAACGTTGTAACTCCAGGCCGTGTTTTCCAGATGGTATGAATTTCGTTATAGGCAATCGCCATAATTTCTTCCAGACCAGAGTTGACAAGTTCGATTTCATCGGCGCCGTGGGCAATCGCGGTTTTTTCAGCATCGGACAATGATTTGCCGGTGGTGCGCTCAATGGTTGTCAGGATGTTTCCAAACACCATTTGATCAAACCGCTTGTCCATCTTCCCAAACCGAACGTGCGACAGGTTCTTTAACCATTCAAAGTAAGACACCACCACACCACCCGCATTGCAGTAGATATCCGGAATGATCAAAGCCCCACGGCTGTACAAAATGGCTTCAGCCGCCGCCGTGGTTGGCCCATTGGCCCCTTCGGCAATAATTTTGGCTTTAATGCGCGGCGCGTTTTCTTCGGTGATCTGGTTTTCAAGCGCCGCCGGAATCAGAATATCGCAGTCAAGTTCGAGGGCTTCGTGAGCGGTTGCAATATTGGTTGCCCCAGGGAAGTTCAAAATTGACCCGGTTTCACGACGATGCTTGACGACGGCTTCCAGATCCAACCCGGCTGGATTGTGGATTGCCCCTTCGTATTCAGCCAGACCAACCAGAACAGCACCACCTTCCTGACAGAATTTGGCCGAATGGTAGCCCACGTTGCCAAGCCCCTGCACCACAACGCGTTTCCCTTCAATCCCCGGAGTCAACCCCAGGGCTTCCATATCGTCTTTATGGGCACAGGCTTCCCGCAGAGAATAAAACACCCCACGTCCGGTAGCTTCAAACCGTCCCCGGATGCCGCCCTGGGAAATGGATTTACCGGTGACACAGGCGTGGGCATCAATGTGGCCAGGGTGGAACGCCGCGTACGTATCGGCAATCCAGGCCATTTCGCGGGCACCAGTCCCATAGTCTGGGGCTGGAACGTCAATTCCGGGACCAATGAAATTCTTCTTGATCAGTTCCGCAGTGTAGCGACGGGTAATCTGCTCAAGTTCCGCCGTTGAAAATTGCTTCGGATTAATCTGAATTGCACCTTTGGCACCGCCAAACGGCACGTTTGCCACCGCACATTTATAAGTCATCAGCGCGGCCAGCGCTTTGACTTCATCTTCGTTGGCATGCTCCGAATAGCGAATACCGCCCTTCACTGGCAATTTGTGGTGGCTATGTTCGACACGCCAGGCGGTAATCACTTTGATGTCATTTTGTGATCGAATCGGAAATTCAAAGGAATAGACACTGTTACAAGTTTTAATTTGCTCAAGCAGGCTTTTGGGATGCTGGGTAAATGAGGCTGCCTGATCAAAATATGAAATCACGTTCTCAAAGAAGCTGAGTTCTTTTCCGTTGGTACTCAAGGGGGATTCCTCCTGTG
>DAOQNB010000121.1:0-9982 GCA_035335845.1 Acidobacteriota bacterium
GTTCCGGGTTCCGGGTTCCGGGTTCCGGGTTCCGGGTTCCGGGTTTTCGAATTTCTGTCCTTTCGTCTTCTTCGTCCTGGTTGTTCGTTTGTTTTCTGTAGCCCAAGAACCCTGTTCCAGGAGTATCTCAATGAGAAAATATTTGATTGTGCCTGCTTTTCTGCTGGCAATGTTGCTCTGGCCTGCTTTTGTCTCAGGAAAAGAGGATTGGAGGCGGGTTCGCTCAGCCAATTTCACAATTGTCGGCGATGCGTCTGAAAACCAAATGAAGAAACTGGCTGACCGCCTGGAGCAATTTCGTCAGTCGCTCCAGATTGTGCTCCCCAAAGCCAATCTGAGCGATGCGGTGCCGACAACGGTCTATCTGTTTCAAGATGAAAGCTCTTTTCATCCGTTCAAACCAAAATATGAAGGAAAGATCCGCGACAATGTCGCAGGCTATTTCCTCCCAAGATCAACGACAAATTACATCGTGCTTTCAAACGATGCTCTCCGGTCGGTCGCCCGTTCTGCCAATTCAAAATTGAGCAACCCATTCCGGTTGATCTTCCACGAGTATTTTCACTTTGTGGTCCAAAACAATCTTGATTTCGCGCCAATCTGGTTAAATGAAGGACTCGCTGAATACTACAGCACCTTTGAAACCACAGACGAGGGGCAGGTCATCCAACTGGGGGCACCTATCACCCTTCACATCCAGATACTGAGGGAAAAGCAGTTATTGCCGCTGGAAACGCTGTTTACCGTTGACCGGAAATCACCCCATTACAATGAAAGCAACAAAACCAGCATTTTTTATGCCCAATCCTGGGCGCTGGTTCACTACCTGGCATTGGGAAACAACCAGAAACGTGCAGCGCAGTTCAATCAATTCCTGACCCTGGTCAGTGCCGACCGGCCCCAGCTCGAAAGCTTTCGTCAGGCGTTTCAAACAGACCCCAAGAGCCTGGAAGATGAACTCCGTGACTATGTGCGAAAGTTCTCTTTCCCGGTGCTCAATGTCAAACTTCCCAAACAGATTGATTACACAAAGGATTTGCAAACCAGCTTGCTGTCAGAAACTGACAGTCTTTTCCTCCAGGGAGAGCTACTGGCACAGTTGAGACGCGATCAGGAAGCCGAAGAATATTTCAAGAAAACCTTAAAACTTGCGCCGAAACATTCAGCCACGTTGCTCTCGCTTGGAATCATCCGGTTACGACAAGAAAAGCCCGCCGAAGCCAAAAAGTATGTTGAAGAAGCTCTGGCGGCAGATCCCAGAAACAGTCAGGCACACTATCAATATGCCCGGATGCTCAGGCAAGAAGGTCAAAAACCAGATGCTATCAAGGCATTGCACCAGGCGATCTCGCTCCAGCCAACCATGGCCCAGGCATTTGCCGATTTAGGTTTTCTCTATCTCCAAACTGGTGAGCGTGAAAAAGCCCTGGAAGCCTTTGCCCAGGCCATCAAGCTTGACCCGCAGAACACTGATCTGCTTCGAACCACCAGTTACACGTTGCTTGGTCACCGCCAGGGGAAAGCGGCGGCAGATGATGCCATTGCCTACCTTAAACGCAAGCGCTGGCGTGACGAACATGCCCTCTACATGACCCTGGTTATCCATTTCGGGTCTCGGGAAGCACACAATCAGGCCATTGCCGTCAAAATACTCAGCGAAGCCGAAGCCAATGCCAACACCGCCAACTGGCCATTTCCGGTTATTCGGTATCTGCAACGCCGTCTCAGTGAAACCGAACTTCTGGCTCAGGCGACAGATACCGACAAATTGACCGAAGCGCATGCCTACGTCGGGCTTGATTTATTGCTCAATGGCAAACCGGAAGAAGCACAACCTCACTTCAAATGGGTGGTGGACCATGGGAACCGGAATTTTGTTGAATACACACTCACGCTGGCTGAGATAGAGCGACTCCAAAAATAACCCAAGGTCTCAAGACACGCTAACTATGTACTGCATCTAGATTAGGATTCCGAAGTTATTGAAAAATATCCGAATGAGATATGGTTTTTGAGATAGCTCGTTGCGGCTTCTACCGGATTTTGTGTTGAGCCAGGTCAGCGTCGGAAAGAAAGGACTTGTCAGTACCACATGTGTGGGCGGGTGGGATTGGAAGCCACCAGACCCACCCACTCACGCGGGTGGTACTGACTAATACCATTTTGGAATGGTATAAACACCACAGGGAATCAACTGGACGAGGCAAGGTTCTTTTGATACATTGCAGCCACCTGTTCTCTCCCAATCGCCGCTTGCTTCCCGTTCGTACCATCAACACAGTTGTTTTCTTGCCCCCATAAACGGGAGCCACCTGGGAGACTGAGTTCGCACAGTTAAGGTGGTTTTATGACTCTTTCCCGTCGTTCGTTTCTGCAAGTTACGGCTGGGGCTACACTCGGAGTGTATCTGACTGGTTTTGAAATCAGTCAGGTCACGCTGGCCCAGTCACCTGACCGATTTTCCTTCGAAGTCGCCCCCAATCTGGATTTGACTCCCGAAATCTTCAGCCAGTTTCTCAATACCACATTTGAAGTTTCAGGTCCGGGCATCAACCGGGTCCCCCTCACCCTGATTCAAGTCACCGATCAATCAGACCATGTCAATGAAGTGTCTGAAGGCCGGATGACGTTTACGACCTTTACCCTTCGGTTCAAGGGTGCCCGCACAGCTCCGCTCAAACAAAATACCTATCAATTCAACCATTACGCGCTGGGAATCTTACCAATGTTTATTGTCCCTGGCGGGCAGGACGCATCAGGCAAATATTTTAACGTGGTTTACAACCGGATTACCGGGTACGCCTGAGCCTGAAGTCCGCCTGTATCTTAAAGTTTTCAGTGGTACGCTGTGACCAGCCTCACCAGTCATTCAAGGTTTTTCCCTTCTTTCTTTCCAACATTTCCAGGCTGTTCTTGTTGGGAAATAGTGGTACACTCCGCAACCACTCCGGGTGCAGGTTCCTGCACCTCTCACTCAATCCAGAATTCAATTTCATCCACAAAGGTCAAAAACTGTATGGCAGAACCATTTTTGTCTGAAATCAGAATTATGAGCTTCGTGTTTCCACCCAAAGGGTGGGCACTGTGCAATGGACAGTTGCTCCCAATTAACCAGAATCAGGGGTTGTTTTCCCTGCTCGGCACCACCTTTGGTGGCGATGGCCGGGTGAATTTTGGCCTGCCGGATCTACGCGGACGGGTGCCAATCCACGTCGGCAGCGGCCATACGCTGGGCGAACGTGGCGGCGAACAGGCCCATACGCTCTCGATTGGGGAACTCCCACAACACACCCACGTGCTCTATGGCAGTACCCAGTCCGGAAATGTGTTTGTTCCTCAATCCAATGTGCTGGCCGGATCGCCAAACCCGACCTACTCCACCACGATCTCGGCCCTGGCCGCCATGTCCCCTCAAACCGTAGCCAACACCGGTGGAAGCCAGGCGCATTTGAACATGCAGCCATTCCTCACCCTGAGCTTTTGTATTGCCCTGCAGGGAATCTTCCCATCGGCCACTTAAACACAATCAGGAGACCTACTTATGGCACAGCCTTATGTTGGTGAAATTCGCATGTTTGCTGGAAATTTTGCACCTGCTGGCTGGCAGTTGTGTGAAGGGCAACTCATGTCGATTTCCGAAAACGAGACCCTGTTTCAACTCATTGGAACGACCTATGGCGGGGATGGGGAAAGCACGTTTGCACTTCCGGATTTACGCGGTCGGCTTCCGCTCCACCAGGGCAACGGCTTTATCCTGGCTGAAACCGGAGGCGCCGAAGAAATTACCCTGACCGTGCAGCAAATCCCGGCGCATTCTCACCCATTGCTGGCAACCGTCAACATCGCCAACAACACCACGCCGGTCAATAGCCTTCCCGCTCAAGCATCAACCGTGGATGTCTATAATGACTCAGCCAGCAGTTTTGCGGCTATGACGCCTCAATCTATCTCAGCCGTCGGCGGGAGCCAGCCCCACACCAATTTTCAACCCTATCTGTGTGTGAATTTTATCATTTCCCTCTATGGGATTTTCCCAAGCCCAACTTAATTCAGGCTTGCCAGGGGGTGCGATTCACTTCGGGATGTGAAGCGAATCAAACTCACAGGATCTGAACCATCGGTCACTGATATCAAGGTCTTGCCGGTATCAGTACTTCAGACTTCAACCGATTCTTGAAAAGGAACCAACGAGGACCACATTGTATGGCAGACCCATTTGTTGCTGAAATTCGGATCTTTCCGTTCAACTTTCCACCCAAAGGCTGGGCCTGGTGCGACGGGCAACTCCTGCCGCTCAGCCAGAACACCGCGCTGTTCTCGTTGCTGGGAACGACCTATGGCGGGAACGGGAAATCAAACTTTGCGCTTCCTGATTTGCAGGGGCGGGCACCGATGCACCCTGGTCAGGGTCCAGGACTTTCGCTCCATGACCTGGGTGAAACTGGCGGATCAGAAACCGTCAGCTTGCTGGAAAGCGAAATTCCAAGCCATAGCCACGCGCTCATGGCCACCGGGAGCCCGGCCAATGCACCAACCCCACAGGCCACAAGTTTTGCCCGCGTGATTGGGGCGACACCCTATCAAAATGCACCCTTCGGCCCATTGGGAATGATGGCAGACGTGGCGCTGGCGCCTACTGGTGGCGACCAGCCACATAACAATATGCAACCGTACCTGACCTTCTATTTCTGCATTGCGATGCAGGGAGTCTTTCCGCCACGAACCTAGTGGCCGCAACTGACTGATACCAAAGTGGGTTTTCATCTGGCCACCCGGAAAATCCTTTTCAATCAGTCCAAATCATCGTATTCTGGGGCCAAACCCTCCCAGAACTGTCGGGTTCATCTCAGGAGCGGGGAGACAGCAATGTCCTCCTGATTTGAAACCTTCTCCTGTCCTTTGTTTTCAGGACGTCAGAATCTACCATTCTCTGGCCACCACTTCTGGCGACTCAAGCCGCCCAAAAAATTTGAATTTTGAAGCTGCACTTTGGTTCCAGTGTATCAGTGTTTGTCTATCCTACCCTTCAAACTCTGTTACAAATAAAGTCACATCATCACCCTTAAATATCAAGTACTTAGCCTTTCACACAATTCGACATTGAGCCTTTACACTTGAGTTTTCAAACTCGGAGAATCAGCCATGGGATCCACTTCACTCAGTCGTCACCTGATACGAGTCCTTGTTTTTTGTTTTATTCTCACACCACTCACCTGCCTGCCTTTTCTTCAGCGTCAAATCACAACATCGGCCTCACTCCCACCGGCTGGCTCCAGTTCGCCAAAGCGAAACCAACCACAACCTGCTCCTTATTATATGGCGGTGGATCCGGGCAAAAGCCTGCCCTCCAGCTTCTTTGCCAGCCGGGTTTCTCGCACATCTCAGCCCGCCTCTGCTTTGTGGCGAATGCCCGGTGTGCTCAAAGCTGCGGCTGGTCGTGAGCCATTCTTTATCCCGACCATCAGTGCGACCAAGGTTGATAGCCTGATTACCGACAATGATTCCGACACGCTGGCGGATCCTGGCGACACATTGCGCTATACCGTCACCATCAGCAACACCGGCACTGACGCCACAGGGCTGTCATTTTCCGATACCATCAGCAGCAACACGACACTGGTCGGTGGGTCAGTTGAAGTATCCCCGGTAGCGATTGATGATGCCTACAGCGCGGTTGGAAACGTCCGCATCCAGGTTCCAGCCGGGAGCGGTGTTCTGGCCAATGATTTTCTGGGAACGCCGACGGCGACGCTGACTGGCAGCACCTTTACCAGCACCAACGGTGGAAACGTCACGCTCAACACCGATGGAAGTTTTTCTTATAACCCTCCAGTCGGATTTGAAGGTACTGACACGTTTAACTACACCGTGACCAACGCGGTGGGCTCTAACACCGCAACCGTCTCGATCACCGTTTCCGGAATGATCTGGTTTATCAACAATGCCCTGGGAACAAATGGTGATGGACGACTCACCAGCCCGTTTAATTCCCTGTCGGCATTTGCCGCACTCAATAACGGAACCAGCAACAACCCGGCAGCCAATGACAACATTTTCCTCTTTACCGGCAGCGGCGCGTATTCAGCCACGTTGACCCTGTTGAATGGTCAAAAATTGATCGGCCAGGGCGCGGATGCAACGCTGGCTTCAATCACCGGGTTGACACCGCCATCCTTCAGCGATGCCTTCCCCACCACCAATGGCACGGATCCGACAGTGACCAGTTCCGGAGTAACCGTCACACTCGCCCAAAACAACCGGATTCAAGGACTCACGCTCGGAAATGCTACGACGACCGATATTTCCGGCTCCGGGTTTGGAACGTTGACGCTCGATGATACCACCCTCAACGGCACGGGTGGTGCGCTCACGCTTTCAAGCGGAACACTGGCGGCCACATTTGATAGTATTGTTTCCACCAATGCTCCAGCTTCGGGGATTACGTTTAGTTCAAGCGTCATCGGGTCATTAACCTCCCCGACTACGACTATTACCAATCCGACCCAATCCGGCATTTCAATCGCCAGTTCTGCCTCAGGAACGTTTTCGTTTGGCAACACCACCCTCAACACATCGGGCGCAGTTGGGCTCTCGATCACTGGTTCAGCCGCCACCATCAATTTTCAGGACCTCGACATTGCACCGGATAGCGGCGTTTCGGCGATTGGTGTCAGCACATTTACTGGCACGCTCACCTCGACCACTGGCACAATTGCCTGCAGCAACATCCAGGCGATTTCGATTGCCGGGACCAGCACTGCCTCGCGTGCCAATCTCAACATGGTGCTCACCAGCGTCAGTACTTCATCAGCCACCAATGGCATTACCCTGACCAATGTGGCAAAAGCATCTGGGGCGACCAACAGCTTTGCCATTACTGGAGATGGCGGCGGGTCAAATAATGCTTCGGGCGGGACGATTACCGGCTCCGGCTCGTCAAATGCCGGCATTAACCTGACCTCAGCCAATGACGTGAGCCTCGGGTATCTGAGCATTCAAAACAGCGGCACGGATGGGATTTTGGCGACCAGTTGTCAGAGCTTTTCACTGACCCGAACCAACATCACCGACAATGCGGGCACGACTTCGGATGAAGGCATCCAGTTTGACAATGTGAGCGGAACGGTCTCGATTTCCAACTGTTCGGTCACCAGTTCACCGCACAACCATTTTTTCCTGGACAATGACAGTGGCACATTGAGTTCGCTTTCGATTTCCAATTCAACCTTTGATACCACGCTCTCAGGCACGGGGAACCACGGGATTCTCATTGATGCCAACGGGACGGCAGTTGTTAGCTCGATCTCTATCAGTAACTGTACTGTTTCCAACAACTTTTCAATTGGAATGCAGATCCTTTCCAACGGATCGGCATCCATCAACGGTTGTAATGTCTCAGGGAACACCATCACCACCAATACCTTAGCCGCCGACCTGTCAGCCAGTTCTGCTGCCAACTTCACTTACGATTTTAATAACAACCCCACAATCCGGAACCGTACCGGCAATGGCAGCCACGGTCTCAATACATTTCAGGGATGCCCGTCGTCAGGAACACTCCAGGGGAAAATCCGAGGCAATACCATTGGCCTGGCTGGGGTGAAAGAATCCGGGTCTGCGATTGGAAACGGCATCCGCGTCAATATGAACGGCGCCGGAACCTCACAGGTGGAGGTCACCAATAACATCATCCGCGAAGTCCCCAATGGTCGAGGGATTGAGGTCACCCGCCGGTCTGGAAGCACAGTGGATCCAGCCTGCAACAACACCAGCGGCCTGCACAAAATTACCATCACCGGCAATAACATCGCTGCACCGACGGGGGGCACTGATCAGCCTGGATGCCCCTGCCCACTCGCTGGCATTTATGTGGAATCACGGGATCAAAAATCACTCTGCGCCAAAATCTCAGGCAACGCTTCGTATAACCCAGCCTCTTTCCCGGCTGGATTTGAAGAAGCCTATACCCTGAGTGAAGCCGGCACCTCGGTCTTTTCCCTGGAAGGCACCCAGGCAACGGCGTCGGCTCAAATTGCAGCCACCAACGCCGGGACCCCAGTCAACGCCAGTGCCGGGATTAGCGTGGTGGCGGCAGGAACCTGCGGACCGGCACTCCCGAGACCTGACGGCAGTGCCGAACCCAATCAAACCGTTGGCGATGGCGGCCAAAACCATCTGCGCGTCTGGCGTGATGGCGGCGAGCGCGACAAAGTCAGACAGGTCACCCAGGAAGAACTCGACCTGCTCAAGGCGGCTGCGATTTCCCGCTGGGCCACGGCTGATCTTCCGGCTGAAGTCCTTGAGAAAATGCGAAACATCATCGTTTCGCTGGGTGACTTGCCAATTGGGATTATTGCTATCAACGACCCGCAATCCATCGTGGTTGATTATTCGGCGGCTGGATACGGCTGGTTTGTAGATTCGTCACCGCTCGGCGACGAAGAATTCCAGCGCGTTGGTTCGTCACAATTGTATGTTGCCCGCCCCAACACCCCAGCCTTCCGCAAGGCCGATCTGTTAACGGTCATCATGCGACAACTGGGCCACATCGCTGGATTGAAAGCGCTCCGTGGAGACCGGTTTAAAGATCAGTTGATGGCCAATATGTTCTTTGAATCCATTCGCCGGTTGCCCGACGCGTCCTTTGACGACCTGCGCCGTCTGACCACTGAAGAAGCCAAAGTCTATGCACCTGCCTCAGCATCACCAACCCAATCCCCACGGCTGGCCCTGGGAAGTTCAAGCTGGACCATCGGCCAGATGACATCAGTCCTCCCCGTCTTTTTGAAAAAGACAACCGATGCGTCACCAACCTTCCCGGCTCGATTTGGAGAATTCACCCCGGAACTGAAAAAAGCGGTGCGCGTCATTCCAGCCACGTCAGACATCACCGCGGCAACCCCTTCGTCACTTCCACCGGCATTACCTGATGACCTGGAGCCTCAAAAAGGCACACAGCGGAACCGACCTCCCCAGTCCAGAGCGGTGATCAATCCGCTGGCGGGTGAAACCGTCAGCCAGACGATAGGCACACTTCCAGGCGGTGAATCAGTCACCATCCGGTTTAACGTCACGGTGAACAACCCACTTCCGACACCTCAGATTTCGCCATCCCAGCCGGCGGTAACGCAGGTTCTCAATCAAGGCACGGTTTCTGGGGGAAATTTCTCAAATGTGTTGACCGATGACCCAGATATTGCCGGTGCCGCCAATCCCACCACGACGGCAATCAACCAGACGACGACGGTTGTGACCTCATCAGCCAATCCATCAGGCCAGGGTCAGTCAGTCACCTTTACCGCCACCGTGACCGGCACCGGGTTCCAACCACCAAATGGGGCAAATGTGCGCTTCTTTGATGGAACAACCTTGCTTGGCAGTGGAACGCTGACCTCCGGTCAGGCCACGTTTGCCACGTCATTGCTGACAGTTGGCAACCACAACATTGTGGCGGTCTATGACGGCGCCGCCGGTTCAAACGGAAGCATTTCCAACACGCTGGTCCAGCGAATCTTAATGCCGCCGCAGATTTCGAAGGCATTTGCAGCGCCGACGATGCCGCTCAATGGCACCACAACCCTGACAATTACCATCACCAATCCGAATACGGTTGATGCCCTGACCGGTGTGAGCGTGAGTGATGTGCTCCCGGCTGGGCTGACGGTTTCCGACAGTTCAACCAGTCAGTGTGGCGGTACCCTCACCACAACGGCTGCAACGAGCACCATTTCACTCACCGGGGCCACGGTTGCTGCCAATGGGTCCTGTGTCTTCAATGTCACCGTCACCGCCACCACGACTGGCGTGAAAAACAACACCACTGGGAACGTCAATTCAACCAACGGTGGTCAGGGCGGCACAGCCTCAGCTTCGATTACAGTGCTGTCACCGCCTTCAATTTCAAAAGCCTTCGGCGCGAGCACCATTCCGCTCAACGGCACGACGACGTTGACGTTCACGCTAACCAACTCTAACCCCTCCA
>DAOQNB010000122.1:0-9936 GCA_035335845.1 Acidobacteriota bacterium
GCCCTCATCCACATTTCTGGAAGAACAACTCCAAACACTCTCGGATGAATATTTTCATCAGCTCAACCAAACCCTGCTGGAAGGCCACACCGAAGGCGCTCTCAAGGTCATCCATCAATTCCAGGCAGACCATCCTCATCTGGCCGCTTCTCTGAAAAAGCAAATCAAAGCCTTTCAAATTGATGACATTCTGACGGCACTCGAAAAAGTGCAGGCTCAGAAGAAGTGAAGCTGGGTTCCGGGTTCCGGGTTCCGGGTTCCGGGTTCCGGGTTCCGGGTTCCGGGTTCCGGGTTTTCGAAACCAAGAACCAAGAACCAAGCACCAAGAACCAAGCACCAAGCACCAAGAACCAAGCACCAAGCACCAACCACATTCTTCATTCTTCATTCTTCATTCTTCATTCAAATCATCCTGGTCCTTCGAAAATCACAAAGGCAACGGCATAGCGTTCGGTGTGGGAAATGGAAAGATGAAGTCGTGTTCCGCCTTTTTGCTGGAAAATCTCCAGTGCCAGACCATGCAGGGTCAGCGTTGGGGGGCCGTTGATGGCGGAAACAACCTCCACATCATGCCAGCTTAATCCGCGTGACCAGCCCGTACCAAGGGCTTTGAAGGCCGCTTCTTTGGCTGCAAATCGCCCGGCATAATGCTGGGCAGCCCGGGCTTTGGGATCGCAATAGAGAATTTCCTGATCGGTAAAGATGCGATTGCGAAACCGGGCCCCGTGCTGAGTGAGTGCACCCGCCATCCGTTCAATTTCAACAATGTCGATTCCGTTTCCTAAAATCATATGAAAGCTGAGGGTTTCGGGTTTTTGAAGCAGGCGCGGTTTCAAACAACAGCGCCCTGACCCCAGGTTGTCACCTTGTCACTTTCTCAGCCGGTGGTTCCGATGGCTGAAGCTTGATTGGAAGTTCCACACGGAAGGTCGCGCCGTGGTTCAGCGTGCTTTCAACCCAGGTTTTACCACCGTGAAGATCAATCAGTTCTTTCACAATCGCCAGGCCAAGACCGGTTGAAGACTCACCCCCTGTCGGCTTGGCAGAGAGTCGCTGGTATTTTACAAAGAGTTTGGCTTGGTCCTCTGGGCTCAAACCGGGGCCTTCGTCGCGAACTGAAAAGACAATCTGGTCCTCGCGTTTTTCGAGCCAGATCCAGACTTCCTTGCCCTGGGGAGAATATTTCAGGGCGTTGCTCACCAGATTATCGAAGACGGTTTGAATACGAGCTTCGTCAATTTCAGCGGTCCAATCGAGGTTTGGGTCAGCTTCAAAGTGGAGTGTAATGCGTTTGGCCGCGGCGTGGGTTCGATTATCGTCAATAACAAATTGAGCCAGTGAGCGAAGGCTGGCGGGTTCTTTCTTCAGTTTGAGTTTTTTGCCTTCGAGTGCCGCTGTATCCAGCAGACTAGAGATAATTCCCAGCATCCGCTTGGCTGACGTAAAGATAGCCTGGGCCATGTTAACTGTGGTTGGCCGCGAGTTGGGGTCAATCGAAAGCAGCTCAGCATAAGTCATGATGATGGTGAGCGGGTTTTTGAGGTCATGGGCGGCAATACCCAAAAACTCAGTTTTCATTTCATTGAGGAGTTTGAGTTCATGGTTGGCACCTTCAAGTGATTGATTGGTAATTTCAAGTTGTTGTTTTTGTTGGAGGACTTCGGTGGTTCGTTCAGTCACCAGGTGTTGCAGGTGAAGGGTGCGCAGGTGAAGGGTGCGCAGGCGAAGAAACACCGAGCCAACTACCAAAACCGAGCCAACCACAACGTAGATCAAATAAGCCCACCAGGTACGCCAGGGAGCTGGCGTGATTTGAAACACAATTTCAACCGGTCCGGTGACATTGCCAGCATAATCTTTACCCGAGGCTCGAAAGACATATTGACCGGCGCCCAGATTGCTGTATTCCCGATCATAATCCGTAGACCAGGCGGTGGGTTTGGGATCAACACCAACCAGTTGGGTCTGGTATCTTGTTTCAGCTTCGCGCACAAAACACAGCAGGGCAATTTCAATTTTGATCTGATTTTGGGTGTAATCGAGAATCAGCGGATTACTGGTTGAATATTGTACCTGCCCAAGTTTGAATTCATCGCCGGAAACCATCAGCCGCTCAATGGATAATGGTTTTCGTGAACTATCAGTCCACTGCCGGGTTGGGTCCAAAACAGCCAGTCCACGCGTGGTTGCCGCCCAGATTCGTCCGATCTTATCCACCAGACCTGCCGTCCCATTACATTCATTGCCGGGCAACCCATCAACCGAGGAAAATTCATCAACCCATAAATCTTTTGGATCCAGTGTGGGAATTTTCAGCCGAACGACACCGCGAATGGTCAGGGCATATACATCACTTGCCCCATGTTGAAACAGGTGGTAGATCACGTTGCCTGAAATGGACGGTGAGGTCTGCTCAGAAACCAGGGTTTTGATCGGCGTGGAAGCTGAGAGCCCGGAACCAGGATCGAGTCCCAAAATTCCTCCGCCATCAGTACCAATCAACAAATAGCGGGCACTGGTTTTGAGTTTGATTTCGATCAGACTGCGGATGTAGTTCTTCTTCAGACCAGACTGGGCATCGCGTTTGGTCCAGGATCCATTGAGGTAACACCAGAGCCCATTGATTGTGCCAGCCCAAAGCGCCCGGTCACCGGTTTTGGTTTGGGTTTCCAAAAGTGACCGAACGGAACCCATCGTGGATTGTTTACCTGGCAAGACCGTTGACCAGGTGTTATTGGAAAGTCGGGATAACCCACCTCCCGTACCGACCCACAATGTTGTCTGATCGCCGGTTGTGGTTTCCAGCAGGCAAAAAACCACATTGTCGGCCAATCCATTCGAGGTGGTGAATGTGGTCCAGGTGCCGTTTTGATAGCGAGCCAGCCCATTATTAGTTCCAACCCAAATCGTTGACTGACCTCTGGCATCCACTGTTTCAAGCAAACACCGAATTTTATTGCTCGGCAACCCGGTGCTTTCTGTAAAAACCTTCCACGAATGATTGGAGTATTGGAGCAGTCCATCACCAAATGTTCCAACCCAGAGCACTGGCTCGCCCAAAGTGGATTGGGTGTGCAACATGCATTGCAGCCGATTTTTAATCAGGTTTGGAGGAAATAAAACTGGCTTCCAGGCCGGGGATTCCAGGCGAGACAGCCCGCCATCTTCGGTGCCAACCCAGAGCGTTGGGCTCCCGGTTCCCTGGGAAGAAACCATCAGGTTTCGGACCAGATTGCTGGGCAGGCCAGAGGTCGTATCATAAACCGTCCAGGTTTGCTGAGAGAATCTGGCGAGCCCTCCTCCCAGCGTTCCAGCCCAGATGACCGGCTCACCCGTTGTGGATTGTGTTGTGGCAAGGCTGTAGACCGAGTTGTTGGGTAATCCCGAGCCCACGCGATAGGTTGTCCAGGTGCCGCCGGCGTACCGTCCGAGTCCGCCGTTTTCAGTGCCAACCCATAAAACCTGAGTGCCGTTTGGATCAGTGGTTTCCAACAAGGCCCAGACTTTGTTATCTGGCAATCCCTGGCGGGTGGTCAAGGTTGACCATTTTCCATCCCGGAGACAGGCGAGTCCTCCGCCATCGGTACCAACCCAGAGGGTCCGTTGACCTGTGGGAGACAGGCTTTCCAGCAGGCACAGCACTTTATTGCTACTTAACCCAGACGTTGTATCGTAGGTAACCCATTTTCCCTGCTCAAAATAAGAAACCCCGCCGCCATAGGTCCCCACCCATACCGACGAACCACCTTTCGGCTGACCCGCCTGGGGAATAATACAGTTGACATTATTGCTCGCTAACCCTTGCTGGGTGTTGAAGATCGTCCAGTTTCCATTCTGCAGGCGGACTGCACCGCTATCGCGAGTGCCAAACCACAAACTTTGATCAGGGGTGGCGCAGAGGGCATTCTGGTTGATGATGTTGGAATTGACCTCGTCTGGAAGTGAGACCCGGCGCCAGTCTCGTCCATTGTAAAACGCAACTCCATTTTGGGTGCCAACCCACAGGTGGCCTTTGTCATCCATTGCCATCGCATGAACCAGGTTTTGCGGCAGCCCATCTTGATCAGTAAATGTCGAAAACCGGATGCTATTTGAGGCTAAGAGTTCAGAAAATGGAAGCTGAGGGGTGGCAGAGGAATCACTGGGAGGAGATAGGGGCGGCAATTGGGGTGTTGCCTGGACGGCCATCTGTAAAACTGAAAGTGGAAAAAGACCGATCACAAGCCAGATCACCAGGAAACTGATTCCCCAGGTCGGGGTTCGATACAGTTTCAGGGTGAAATGGGCTGGGCTCCTGGCGACAGAAAGCTGGAATTGGGGGGAGACGCCGTGTTGGGGCATATGCAGTTGGTTGAGTCATTTGAGGGAGCCAAAAACTGCGTGGTGAATTTTCACAGATGGCTGGAAAATTCACTGAAAGGGCCAGGGCTGAGGGCTAAAAATTCATACGCTCAGAGTTGAAAACTCCAGAATGAAGAAGTGATTTTATTTCATGCTTCATCCCTTCAGTTGCCCAGTTCCCACCTAGACCCGATGCATGGCATGAAACAGGTCTTCCCGCTGGACATAGGCTTTAACACCCAGTTGAGAAGCCTCGGTTTTTAATTTTTGCTGTAAATCAGTCAATGACCCCCGGATGGTGCTGATATCTGCAATCAGCATCATGGCGAATTTTCCGCGGAGAACGGTTTGATTGATATCAACGATACTGCATTCGGCATCGGCCAAAACCCTGGCGACGGCAGCGATAATCCCGGCACCATCCTGACCAAAAATGGAAATAACGGCGCGGTTGCTTCCGCCCACTTCAGGTGGGGCGCCTGACACTATCGGTGCTGGCGCCGATGATGAGGGGTCGCCAAGAGCGGGCCGAATCGAGCGAAAAATATCGGTCACCATATCCTCAACCAGCGTGCGGTCAGCATATTGGCCAAGTTTGCGATACACAGAGCGGGTAATTTGATAAATGATTTCTTCGTCTTTCATGGCGCAGTCAGAATCAAACCTGATGGTGTTACCACAGGGCCAGGCTGGTCTGTGGTTGTGGGTTGGGGAAGGAACAGAAACGTTTCTGAGCGAGCGAAATGGAAGTCAACGGTCGCTATGCTAACTTAACTTGCCTGGTTTTGTCATGAAAACTTCGGGCTGACAAAAACCAGGGCTGAGGGCTTGGGGTGGAAGACATCGGGCTCAGGGGATTGAACCCATTGTCTTCATCCCGTCTTCTTCAGCCCCAAGCCCTTAGCCCTCAGTCCTGGGTTTTTCAGCCTGCCCTTGCTCACGAGTTTGGTCGAGAGTAAAATCAGCCGGTTTTCCAAAAGTCGTTCTCCCCATCCCGTGTATTCAATTTCGACCGGCTTTTAAAGCCCTAACCCGAACAACTATCCACCGCTTCAGTCTGGTCCTGTCAACCCATCTGGGCTGATGTGGTTTGGGTTGATATTGGATGGTGGGTTTGATTCAGTTGGTGAGGAGTGATCCTATTTCAACTCTTGAAGGCAACACCCTTGGTCTCAAAGCAAATCAGATCAAGCGTCTCGAAAAACTGTATCAACGTCGCCTGTCACCGCGAGCCCTGGTTACCCAGGAGTTTGCGCGTCAGTTAACTGAAATTTCATCTGAAATCCGTCGCCAGATTGGTGTTTTGATCAATCGGCAAGGTCAGGTGGAATATGTCATTGTGGGCGATGCCAAAGGGATTGTCATCCCGGATTTGAAACGCCACCGAACGGGACAGGGGCGATTTCGAGGTCTGCGATGTATCCATACCCAGCTTGCTGGCGAAGGACTGACTCAAGATGACCTGACAGATCTGGCCTTACTCCGACTTGATATGATGGCCGTCCTGAGTATCACTTCAGACGGATTGCCAGGTTGGATTGAGGCCGCTCATTTACTTCCGGCGTCTCCGAAACTAACCTCTGCCCAGCTCCCCCCACCTGATCCACTTGACGACCTGCTGACCGAATCGGCCTCCTCCGATGAGGTGACAGCCGGGGAAGCCAGTTCGGCGCCCTGGGCCATCCTCCCCAAAACGCCACCCAGTCAATTATCGGTTGATTTTCTTGAATTGATTGAACAGCTTGAAGCTGAGTTTGCCCGTACGGCTGGGCGGCGAAGTGCCAAAGATCGCCGGGATCGGGCAATTCTGGTCACCGTGACCACTCAAAGTCTACTTCAAGCCCAGGAATCAATCGAAGAGCTTCATGAACTGGCCGTGTCGAGCGGACTGGTGGTGGTGGATATGATCCTTCAAAAACGCCAGCAACTTGATCCTCGAACCGTCCTTGGAAAAGGGAAACTGCAGGAACTCATCATTCGCAGCCTCCGGCAATCAGCAGATATGATCATCTTTGATCAGGATTTATCTCCATCTCAGGTTCGATCAATTGAAGGTGCCACCGACTTAAAGGTCATTGACCGAACCCAGTTAATCCTTGACATCTTTGCCCAGCGGGCCCAGAGCCGGGAAGGGAAGATCCAGGTTGAACTGGCCCAGCTCAAGTACCTGCTGCCCCGCTTAACTGGAAAAGGGGCGGATATGTCGCGGTTGGAGGGTGGGATTGGTGGTCGTGGACCAGGGGAAACCAAGCTCGAAGTGGATCGGCGGCGGGCTCGTGATCGAATCACCGCGTTAGAACGTCAATTGGAAGACGTGCGCCGGATTCGTGAGGCCCGGCGGGCCAAGCGGTCGCGTCGTGGCTTGCCGGTTGTTTCTATCGTTGGCTATACAAATGCAGGTAAATCCACACTTCTAAATACTTTAACTTCAAGCGAGGTACTGGCTGAGAGCCGAATGTTTGCCACCCTTGATCCAACCAGTCGGCGACTGCGTCTGCCTCGGGAACGTGAAATTATTATCAATGATACCGTGGGATTTATCCGGGATTTGCCAGAAACCTTGATTGCTGCGTTTAAGGCGACCCTTGAGGAACTTGAAGACTCGGAATTGCTGATTCATCTGGTGGATTGCCATATGCCTGACTTTGCCCATCGGATTGAGGCAGTGGAGCGCATTTTGGCTGAGCTGAAGTTACATAAAATTCCCCGGATCCTGGTCTTTAACAAGTGTGATCTGGTTGATGCCCAGCAGGTTGAAAACCTGTGTGTGACCAACCAGGCCCTGGCTATTTCGGCAGTTCGTCCTGAGACGCTGTCACCTTTACTCGATGAGATTGATCATCGGCTGGGAGAATCCGGCAAGTTCAGCTTGGTTCCGGTCTTTGGTTCGGAGTATGTTGTGGAGGAGTAGTTATGAAACAGTCTGATTCTCCTCGACCCTTGAGTGAGCGATTTCAATTTTTTCAGCGGCGGCTCAAACGCCGGTGGTCCTCCCTGAGTGAATATCTGGGGACACGACCTGCAAAAATTGTCGGCCTCCTGCTGACGGTTACTCTGATTACTACCCTTACCTCGGGATACTCATTTTTCTCCATCGAAAGCAAAATTAGCGGCGGAATTGTGCGCAGCGATTTGATTGCCCCAGAAGATTTTGTTCTGGTTGATCAACTGGCCACCGCCGAGCGCCAGGCTGAAGCGATCAGCCAGGTGCCACCGGTGTTTGAATATGATCCGCTGTTGAAAAATCAAATTCGAAGTCGAATGATCAGTGCCTTTGATAAAGACCGGATGACATTGTTTGACCGGTTAAAGGTCGAACTGGGTGAGGCTGACCTGACTCCGGCACTGGTGTCTTCCCCCAAATTCAATGCGTTTGCCAAAAAACTGGCGGCTGAAACCCCAACTCCGTTTACGTTGAGTTCGGATCCGCAAGTGCTTGAATATCTGGTGCAGCAAGGCTTTCGTGACGACATTGAAAAAGAACTCAACCAGTTGCTTTCAATGGCGATGAAAGATTTTATTTATCCTGATACCGATATGGCAAAAGCCCAACCCCGGCGGTTGATGTACCAGGATAAAATCACCCAAACCCAGCATGAGATCCGAGGCCGCAATGCGGTTTCAATTTCGGTCGCCCTCAATCAGGTAAAAGAAGGGGTTGATTCGTTACGGAGCCTGCCAACAACAGGAAAAGAAGTCTATTTGAAGCTCTTGCAAGGGATGCTCCAGCCAAACCTCAGATACAGTGAAACGCTGACTGAGGGAATGCGTAAAAAAGCAGTCCAGTCAATCCCTGATGTCAGCACGGCGTACCGTCGCAATCAGATTATTGCCCGGGCTGGCGATCCGGTAACCCCTCATATTCAGGCAGTGGTTTCCCATCTCAGTCAGAAGCAACAATACCATCACCCCTTGCGGCGGTTTATTGGCTTGTTTGGGATTATCACCATTTTATTATTTGCGCTCTATAAATTTACGGCGCATGCCCGCTCTGACCTCCCGTTGCCGACAGATCGTGCTTTTGCATTGATTTGTGTGACCCTGGTCGCCCAAACCATGCTTATCTGGCTGGGAATCAACATCAGTCGGAAATTTGGCGGTACAGCGGGGATGTCAACTGACCTGTCGCTCTATGAATTTGCAATTCCGTATGCCGCTGCAACCTTGATTGTCGCCTTGCTCCTCGATGAAAACCTGGCCTTGCTCTGTACCCTGGTGGTGGGCCTTCTGGCTGGGGTGATGACAGGAGGGAGCATGGAGTTATGTGTTTTTGCCATTTTAAGCGGCAGTGCTGCGGCCTATAGCGTCGGCCAGTATCGCCAGCGAAATACCATTATCCGGGCAGGTGTTTTTGTTGGAGGGATCAATTTATTTGCGGTCGGGGCTGTCATCTGTATTGCCGGGAGCAGCGCCATGCTGAACAACACACTCCTGACAATGCTGTTGTGCGGGATTGCCAGCGGATTGATCACCGCCGCTTTTGCCAGTTTTGCCGTGCCGGTCTGCGAGTCAATGTTTGGCATTCTGACTGATGTCAAATTGCTTGAACTCTCAAACGCTGATTTGCCGCTCTTGCGTGAACTGGCCATGCGGGCGCCAGGAACTCAGCAACATTCGGTTATGGTCAGCAGCCTGGCCCAGGAAGCTGCCGAGGCCATTGGGGCCAATGCCTTGCTGGTTCGCATCGGGTGCTATTACCACGATATCGGGAAATTATTGGCCCCAGAAATGTTTATTGAAAACCAGGGTGGAGGTCCCAATCCCCACGACAAAATGGAGCCCCGTCGAAGTGCCAGTGTGATCACCGGCCATGTCCGCAAAGGAATTATTATGGCCCGTGAGGCCAACCTGCCAAAAGAGATTATTGATTTAATTCCCCAGCACCACGGCACCCGCAAACTGCATTACTTTTTTAATAAAGCATCAGAACGGGCAGCGACGCGCGGCGAATCAGTCGATGAAACCGATTACCGGTATCCAGGTCCCAAACCCCAAACCAAAGAAGCGGCCATTGTCATGATGGCTGACAGTGCCGAAGCCGCCGCCCGATCACTTGATGAACCCACACCCGAAAACATTGGGCAAATTGTAAAGCGGATTCTGGATGACATCATTGCTGATGGCCAGTTGGACGAATGTTTAATGACCATGCGGGAAATAACCCTGGTTCGCGAGCAACTGGTCAGAACACTGTGCAATATCTATCACCATCGGGTTGTTTACCCAGGCTTTAATAGTAGCTGTGCTGACTCTGAAGAAATCGGCCTGTGTCTGATGACTTCTGATGAAACCGAGCGAATTGAACCCGTTGAAGTTGAATTCAATCCAGAGCCGGAATTAACCCCTGAACCAGTCAATATATCCACCGCCGCGCGGATCCCCAGCCGGTTAAAAACAGGTGAAATTCCCCCAATTCAAGGCATTACCCGCGCCTGAGAATGAAGAATTGAGAGAGTGGTTGATGTCTGTTTCCTGGTTCTCCGAAAGTATTAGGTTCGGTTGACCTTTCTTCGCTGCGTAGCGGTGGCTGAAGTGAGGCTGGTGCTTGAGCGCCGGGAACGATCAAATTTGGGATCCATCGCCGCTCCATCATGG
>DAOQNB010000123.1:0-9928 GCA_035335845.1 Acidobacteriota bacterium
CCTATTGTGGAATTAAAGTTGGTGATAATTCAAGAGATCCAAATGCTCAAAAAATAACGATTGTTGAAGAAAATATAATTTTAAATACTCTGACAGCCATTCAAGCTTCCAATATTATTACCAAAACAATTATCCGTCGTAATAGAATTGAAAATTGTCTAAAAGGTGGAATTGTACTTTGTTCTAATCCTTATGATGTGTCAAATCTGTACTACCCAACACAAGAGGTGCAAAATACACCGGCTTACAACATCACCATCTCCAACAACACGTTCGTCAACATCGGAGGCCCCGGCATTGCCCTGACGGAGTTCTTCCGGACGGTGTTTGAACGGCGCTGGGTGCCCAATCAGTTTACCGAACTCCAATCCGCAGGGCCGAATAATTACCAGCCGTCAGTGATACTGGCTTCGGCCAAAAAGCAAAAGGATGGAAGCATTATTGTTTCAGGAACTTCGCCGGGGTCAGGCACAATGGAAGTGTGCGCTTCACAGCGACCAGCCCTCCCAAATGCTCCGGCAACGGAGCCGCTCGCTTATGGATTGGGAAACCTGATTCAGTCAGCCCAAATTGGAACGGGTGCCTTTCAGGTGACGATTCCAGCAGACAAAACCTCCGGGGTGACTGACATTACGGCTACCCTCACCGTCAACAACCAGACGTCGGAGTTTGCCCGCACGGTGGCGGTGACTCCCGCCGATGTGGATCCGCCTCCAGATACCGTCAACCCAAGCGTATCGGTCACTTCCCCGGCTCAGGGACTGGTGGTTGAATCCCGGCCCAATGCTCAAATTGGTGTCATCTGGCAATCTTCTGACAATGTTGGCGTGACCAGCCACTCGATTAAACTCAACGGCACTCGGAACGGCAGTCCCTTTGAAGAAACGCTTGCTGCCGGGTTGCCAGCAACGGCTTCCAGCTTTACTCTTCAGATTGTGGAAAATGATGCCTTCACACAAGGCCAGCTCACGGTTTCGGCTACGGATGCCGCCGGGAATGTCGGCACCGGCCAATCCGGCACGTTTTCGGTGGTCGCGCCGCTTCCGCCAGATACGGTGAAGCCGACGGTCTCGCAGGTGACGCTCTCCAAAGCCAAAATCAAACGCAAGAAAGACCCGAACGTGACCATTTCCTGGCGTTCGACGGACAACATTGCGGTGGTGAGCCAGGATGTGCTCTACGCCACGGATGGCACGACGTTCTCGACGACAGTGGCAACTGGACTGGCCGGGACGCAACAACAATTCGCCTGGACGGTGCCCGCTTCGTTTGCTAAAACCAAAGTTGCCCGGGTCAAAGTCATCGCCCGCGATGCCACAACGAACCAGGGAGAGGCAGTCAGCGGCACGTTCGTGGTTAAATGAAAAGCGGCGTCAAGTGGGCCGCACTCCACATCGCCCGCGATGCCGCGACGAACCAGGGAGAGGCAGTCAGCGGCACGTTCGTGGTTAAATGAAAAGCGGCGTCAAGTGGGCCGCACGCCACAGAACTTACGACCGGTCACGCAGGCGACTGGATAAAAGCTGGGAAACCTGCCAGGTGCCGCTGTCTTCCTTGCCCGCCTGGGAAAGCGGCAGAACCACATAAAAGCGACTTCCAAGGCCAGGCCCGTCAGACTCTGCCCAGATTTTGCCAAAGTGGGCTTCGACATAGCTTCGGGCAATCGCCAGCCCAAGGCCAGTTCCGCGAGCTAAAAACTCAAACCGGCCCGAAGTATGTGTTGAAGCATCAGGACTGGTGTAAAAGCGGTCAAAGATTTTTTCCACTTCGCCTTGATCAATACCAATCCCGGTATCGGCAACACACAGTTTGGCTTGCCCATTTTCATATTTGATCGAAATTGTGATTTCGCCGTCGTCCTGAGTGAATTTGATCGCGTTCTGGATCAGATTCAGCAGGACCATCCGAATCTTGTCACTATCAATTTCGATGTGAAACTCAGCCGGTGAGTCAAGTGTAATGTGCTGGTGTCGGTTTTCGATAAAGTTGGCCAGATCACTTAACACCTCGTCAACCAGCGTCCGGATATTGACCCGTTCATAGCGTAGCTCAACGTGTCCTTCGTTGATTTTGAGCATTTCCAAAATATCGTTAAAGCTACACACCAGCCGTTCAACCATTCGCTGACAGGTTTGTAATGACTTTTCCTGGATTGAGGTCAATGGACCAAAATACTGATCCAAAATTGCCTCGTTGTACCCTTTAATAACGGTCAGCGGGGTGCGCATTTCGTGCGACATCACGGTGATGAAATTGGTCTTCATCCGGTCAATATCCTGCAAGGCGCGGGTGACTTCCCGCTCCTGCTTATAGAGTTTTTCTAATTCGTGCATGGATTCGACCACCATGAGGTTCTTTTCCTCAAGCTCGCCATACAGCCCTGCATTTTCAATCGCCACCGCCGCCTGATGGGCCAGGGCTTCGATCAGGTGGCAGTCGCTTTCAGTAAATGGAGGCCGCCCTGATTTGCGCCTGACGTCCAGCACCCCAACCACCTGACCTGAGCGGGCAACAATGGGAACATCCATCCAGCCGTGAACAAAGTACTCTTCAATCAGTTCCGGATAAATCACGTCGGTTGATTGAACCGGCTCATTCACAATCATTGGTCGAGCATTTTGGGCAACTTTTCCGGCAATGCCATCACCCAGGTGAAACTCAAGTGGCGAGGATTCCCAGTGGTCCTGCCGCCACAATCGCCGAAAACAGACTTTTCCGTTCTCAACCAGTCCAATGCCGCCGGGTTCGCCATCAACCAGCCGGGCACTTTCTTCGGCAATGTTTTGGAGCACGTTTTCCAGTTCCAGATTGGAGTTAATGACCCGAATACTTTCCAGCAGTTCCCGCAGGCTCTTGATCCGTTGTTCCTGAATCTGTCTGAGCACCGCCAGTTTTTCTTCCTGTCTTCGTTTGATCCGATAGATATTGGCGGTGTATACAACGCCAATGGTCGTCGTTACCAGCAGAAGCACCAGAAATCGAAACCACCAGGTCTGCCAGAATGGAAGCTGAATCGTGACCTGGATGTTTTGTGGGTCGGTCCAGACCCCCGAAGCTGAAATCGCGCGAATGAAAAACCGGTAGTTCCCCGGCGGCAGATTGATAAAGCGGACAAACCGGTCGCTGACCGGCGCCGACCAGTCATGGTCAAACCCTTCCAGCCGGTACTGATACCTCACGGCTTCCGGGTCAATAAATGACATGGCCGCAAATTCAAAGGTGAGTGTATTTTCATAATAGGACAGCGGCGGTAATTGTAATGAAACCTGGTTATCTTTCGGGATAATTTCAACCGTCTTTTCCTGAATCCGAACGGTACTCAAAGCCAGACGTGGTGGAACCGGGAGCGAAATTTCCTTGGCGGCTTTATATCGTGAAACACCATCGTTGGTGCCAAACCAGGTTCCGCCATCGCGACGGGTCAAACAGGCTCCAAAACTGACATCATCGCTGACCAGACCATCCTGAGTTGTGAAATTGCGAAACGTGGTGCCATTAAACTGGGAAATTCCACGCGTCGTGCCAACCCAAAGCATCCCCTGACAACTATTGAGCGTGCGAATCACATTTCCGACCATGCCATCATCGGTGGTGTAGATTTTGACGATTTTTTCATTCACAAACTGGCACAACCCGCTATCGGTCCCAATCCAGATCACACCGCGTTCATCTTCGAGGGCGCAACTGACCCGCCGGCTGGGTAATCCATCCGCTGGGGTCAGCGAAGAAAACCGCTGCCCGTTAAAGCGACTGACCCCACGCTCATTACAGGCCCACAGGCTGCCGGTGTGATCAACCATAAACCCGGATACAGAGTTGCTGCTCAAGCCGTGGTCAGTGGAAAATAACGTGAATGACTTTCCGTCATAGCGCAGCACTCCGTTACTGGTTGACGGGTAGGACCCAAGCCAGATGTTTCCCTGATGGTCTTCGATGATTGACGTGATGCGCTCGCGGGCCCCGATTTCTTCGCGGGTAAATTTTCGCCATCGTCCATTTTCCCGACAAAAGAGTCCCTGATAACTGCTTGCCCAGATTCGGTTGAGTCGGTCAACATAGAGTGTCCAGATATCTTTATCCGGAAGCCCCTCTGGTGTTCCCAGGCGGTTGACGTCACCCGATTTGGACATGGTTCGCAACCCACCGTCAACCGAGGCCACCCAGAGTGTTTCATCCGGTGTTTCTCCCAGGGCACTGACCCGGCCTTCACTCAGCCCGCTTGCCTGGGTGTAGCTGGCAAATTGTTCGCTGCTAAACCGAAAGACCCCACTTGAACGAGTGGCGCACCAGATATTGCCTTCATAATCGAGGGTAATTGACGTGAGATAGTTGTCAGGTACGCCATTGGTACGGTTAAACACCACAAATTTGCCGTCTTCCAGGCGACACAAGCCTCCGCCAAACGTCGTCACCCAAATCCGGTAGTAGCGATCAATCACGACCTGGTTGGTCTTTGAAATGGGCAATCCTTCCGGCAGCGAATAGGTCCGAAACCGAAATCCATCATAAAAGACCAGTCCTTGATCAGTGGTAATCCAGAGTCCTCCGCGTGGGTCTTCAGCCAGCCCAAAAATGACTTCATTGGGCAGTCCTTCATTGACACCAAACCGCGTAAAGGTTTTCCCATCATAGCGAAGCAACCCTTCACCCCGGATCCCAAGCCAGATTTTTCCTGCCTGATCCTCAACCAGCGACCAGATGCGACCCGTCGGAACGCCCTGGTCTTTGCCAAACCGGGTAAAGGTCTGGCCATCATAGTGAATCAACCCATCAGCCGTGCCAAACCAGAGCGTTCCATCACGGCTGCACATTCCAGAATACGCTTCTTCGGGGGAAAACCCCTGGGCAGCCTTAAACGAAGTAAACCGAAGCCCATCAAAGCGGCTGACACCACTTTCCGTAACAATCCAGAGTCGATTTTGACGATCTTCAAAAATGTCGCGCACAACTGGATCAGCTAATCCATCACGAACGGTAAATGTTTTGTATTCAAGCCCATCAAAGCGGCAAACTCCAGATTCCGTTCCAAACCACATATAGCCCTGGCTGTCCTGAAACAAACAATAGACGCTGTTATGAGGTAACCCGGTATTGACGCTATAGCTTGTAAATCGGTACACCTGGCCGCAAACGCGTGGCTGGCTCCCAGGCCACCCAAGAAACGCCATCAGGAGGCCCAGCCAGAAAATGGAGCGTCTCGCACAGAACAGCGTCAGGAGTTGCCGACCAGTCTGAGCCGACAGTGCTTTCCGCATCCGGCATAGTCCCAGCCAGATTGTGGATGGTTGAAGGTTCACATAAACCTCACAGGATGAAGAGCTTGGACGTGACGGATGCTGGAACCAGAGCCTTGGGCTTGGGAAAATACAAATTCGTCATCGTTGAGGCCGCTGAGAATTCGAGGAACTGAGGTGAAAGGGTGTCAATGTCAGGGTCTACCAGCTTGGAATGAGGTCATATCAGAATACCAGGAGCCAACTCATTGAAGAAATTGTATTTCCCTGAGCCCAAAGCCCAAAGTCCCAACTCCAAAATGGTTTTACAGGATGAAAGGTGGTACCAGACAGAACAAATTGTAGCAGAAAACCGGGCAGTTTCGACGAAGAATTCTGTTGACGGCAGATCCAGGCTCCGTTCGGACCTTTCAAAATGCTTGCCAGAACCTCTTTTTCTGGTGCATGGTTTGGCATCACTTCACCTGGCGACCCCAAACAAAAGATTCCTCCCAAAAGAGTTACTGGCGAGATGGGAGGTCCAAAAACGAGGCAGGCCCATGCAGTGGCTGGCACGATTGTCTGGACTTTTTCTAGTTTGCAGCCTTCTGGCTGGTCAGGGATTTGCTGCACCTCAACCAGTGCCCTCCAGTTCACACCCTGCGGCCACCCAGGCCGTCATTGATTTAGAAGATGCTGGCAATTATGTCTTTCGGTCATTTACCGACCGTGATGGACTTCCCCAAAATACAGTCACCTCACTCGCTTTTGACACCAAAGGGTATCTCTGGGTGGGAACGCAGGATGGGGCAGCCTTTTACAACGACCGAACCTGGACCATCGTCAACCTGCCGACACGAAACCAGACCAATTATATCTACACGATTTTATGTGCCAAAGACGGCGCCTTGTGGTTTGGAACCAATGGAGGAGGACTGCTCTGCCTCAAAGATGGCCAGTGGAAACAATTTGAAGCCCAGGAGGGGAAACTCCCCGGTAACGAAATTCGATGCCTCCTCGAATCAACCACACCTGATGGCAAGCAGATTCTGTGGATTGGCACCTCAAATCGAGGACTGGCCAAACTTGAAGGTGACATCTGGACGGTTTACACCACTGAGAACTCAGGGTTGCCGCATAATGGCATCATCAGTCTGTATGAAACCTCTGATCCGGATGGGAAGCGCTCGGTGTGGGTTGGCACACCTGGCGGATTGGGGTGCTTGCGAAATAATCAGTGGACAAACTTCACCACCAAAAATTCAGGTCTTCCCAAAGACGGTATTTTTTGCGTGACTCAGACCATCACAACCGATGGAAAACGAACCCTGTGGGCCGGCACCGCGGGCGGGGGTCTGGCCCGGCTCGATCAGAATCAGTGGACAGTGTATGACACCTCCAATTCCGGGTTGCCGGGAAATATCGTCCGCACCCTGTTGCCAATCCAGGAACCAGACGGGTCAACCACGCTCTGGGTTGGAACCTATGGTGGTGGAATTGCCCGCTTTGCCCGTGGTCAGTGGAAAGTGCTCAACCATAAAACATCTGGGCTGCTCAATGATGGTATCTGGACGATTGGTCGCAGCCCAGGGCCACTTGGCGCCACTACGCTCTGGATTGGGATGCTCAGCGGCCTGTCACGACTCAAACTCGATCAATGGAAGGTGTATCAGCCCACGGCTGAACAAACCCAGCACGTCCCGGTCATGAGTCTTTTGGAATCAGTTTCTGGTACCCAACGAGCCCTGTGGATTGGCTCTGCGGGCGGAGGTCTTTCAAAACTTGAGAATGGTCAATGGGTAACCTATGACACGCAAAATTCAGGCTTACCCAACAACCGCGTCCTGGATTTACTTGAAACCAGAGGCACTGACAATAGCACCACCCTCTGGATTGCCACCAATGGCGGCGGACTGGCCACGTTGAAAAATGGCCAGTGGACGGTCTATGACACCAAAAATTCGGGGATTCCCCATGACCTCGTCTGGTCCCTCCAACCAACCCGAACGGTTGAGGGCAAGCCGGCGGTCTGGGTGGCGACCTATGGCGGCGGCATTGCGCTCTTTGACGAAACTGGAAAATGGACGGTGCTCGACACGAAAAATTCCAAAATTCCGAATAATCTGGTGATGTGCCTGTTGTTAAGTCGGGCCGCCGATGGCAGTGAAACACTCTGGGTCGGAACTGATGGCGCGGGTCTTGGGTGTTTTCGCAATGGCCAGTGGACCACATTCAATACCAGCAATTCCAGGTTGCCAAACAATGTGGTGATGAGCCTCGAAGAGACGGAAGGGCCAAACGGGTCGCGCCATCTGTGGGTTGGCACCGCTGGCGGCGGCGCTGTCCGATTTGACCCGGTCCGACCTGCCGAACCCTGGCTCCATTTGACTGATACTTCTAACCCGCCGCTGCCCAATACCACGGTCAATCAGATTTGCCTTGACGCTCAAAAACGGGTGTATCTATTTACCAATAAAGGTATTTCCCGGCTGACTCCCCGGTCGCCGACAACTGAAAACGCCTCCGCCTTTGACCTGTTTACCTACACGACGGAAGATGGGTTGCCCAGCATGGAGTGCAACCTTGGCGCTTCACTGGTTGATAGTCGTGGGAATATCTGGGCTGGAACGGTTGAAGGTACAGTCATGCTGTCTCCAGCGAAATCTCAGGAAGATCGGGTGCCCAAACCACTCCACCTGGAACGCATTCTCATCAATGGCCAGGAGTTGAACCAGACCCAAATCCGGCAGTTTGAATCCCCAACCCTTGGCTATGATGAAAACAATCTGGTGTTTGAGTATTCGCTGCTGTCCTATATCCACGAAGATGCAACCACCTATCAGGTTCAACTGGTTGGGTTTGATGATGCACCTTCTGCCTGGAGAAAAGATTTTAAAAAGGAATATACCCGCCTGCCCGCCGGGAGTTATGAATTCCAGGTCTGGGGACGTGATTATGCCGGGAACATTACCGAAGGACCCCACCTGCGATTTCGGATCAAGCCCGCGCCGTGGCTGACGTGGTGGGCTTTTTTGATCTATGTCGGGATTGGAGCCAGTGTCGTGTATGGCATGTATGAATGGCGTATGCAGCAACTGTTTCGGCGTCAACAGGAGCGACTGGTTCACCTCCGCCAGCTTCAGGATCAGCGCGTCAGTACATTGCGCCAGTTGCTCGAAAGCATTCGTGTGATCAACTCTGAACTCGATTTGAGCACGGTTCTGAAAAAAATTGCGGAAGAAGGTGCCCAGCTTGTGGATGGTGAGCCAGGTGGGATTGGACTGATTGAGAAAGAAACGGTTGTCTTTCGTCCTATCTGGATCAACAAGGAGTGGCAGGAAGAACCATTGATTGTTCAATTTGGCGAGGGGATTGCCGGAAAGGCGGCCCAAAAAGGCCAGACCGTAATTGTCAACGATACTTCGACGTTTCCGGAAATGGATGTCCGCGAGCGGCTGGCGCGCGATGGTATTTTTGGCCTGATGAACGTCCCGATTTATTCGCGTACGGGCACAATTGTGGGCATTCTGGATGTGCGGCGGCCAAAAGACCGGGCGCCGTTTTCTGAATCAGATCGCCGATTGGTAGAGTCATTTGCCCATCAGGCGGCGATTGTGATCGAAAAAGCAGCATTGTATAGCGAACTGGAAGAGAAAAATTTGATGATTGTCGAGTCAATGCGCGAGTTGCAACGGCTTTACAAACAGGAGCAGGAAGTTTCGCGCAGTCTGCAAGAACTTGACCAGATGAAAAACAACTTCCTGATTGTCACCTCGCACGAGCTCCGCACACCGCTTACGGTCATCAGCGGGTATACCGAAATCCTGCTGGATGAATATTTAGGGCAAGTGAATGACAAACAGCGCCAGTCACTCAAAACCTGCCGTGAAATGACCTCGCGGATGGCAGACAGTCTCAACAATATTCTGGAAATGCTCCGCATCAGCGAAGGCTATATCACACTGAACCAGAGTGAACACGATCTGGCACAGATGATTCGAAACATCATCAGCGAACTCCAGGGATTTGCTCACCTGCGCAATCAACGCCTGCTGGCTGAGGTGCCCGCCACCCTGGTTCTGACGATTGACGCCGAAAAGATCGAATTGCTGTTGCTCAACCTGATTCAAAACGCCATTAAATTCACCCATGACCAGGGTGAAATCAGCGTCAAGCTCCGCCGTGAAGCCGATGAAGTCCACATCATGGTTGAAGATTCCGGCATTGGCATTGACCCAACCGAGATCAGCCGGATTTTCGACAAGTTTTACACCAGCAAAGACCCATCCACGCATATGTCTGGGCGGTATGAGTTCTCAGCTCGCGGAACCGGCCTGGGATTATCAATTGCAAAAAGCTATGCTGAGGCCCATGGCGGGCGAATTTGGGCCGAATCAACTGGAAAAGGACGTGGAAGCCGCTTTCACGTCACATTGCCGCTGCAACCGCAATCCAATCTGTCGCCACTTGATCCAGGTTCAATACCTGCCAGTTTTGATGAACAATTGAAAAATTAACCCCTTTGGAGGAATCACTTGATCATGGTAGCAAAAACAATGGTTCGTGCAGCCCTGCTGCTTCTGACCCTGACCGCGAGCCTGACCACACTGGCCGCCGATCCCAAGGTTGAAACCTACACGATTGACCCGGCACACAGCACGGTCGGGTTTTCAGTCGAACATATGACCGTCAGCCAGGTCACCGGCAAATTTACC
>DAOQNB010000124.1:0-9893 GCA_035335845.1 Acidobacteriota bacterium
GCGGGAAGAAGAACTCGAAGCTTCGATCCTGCACCTGGCCACCCTTAACGCGGTAGGGAACACCGTCAATCAATCCTTAGATCTCGAAGAAATCCTGCGGGATGCGCTTGAAAAGTTAATTGAGATTTTGCTGATTGACGGGGCTGGAATCTTTCTGCGGGAAGGCGACACGCTGGTTTTAAAAGCCAATCTGGGATTGCCAGATGAACTTTCACGGCCAGATCTGGTGCCGAATCTGGCTTTTCTGCCGCAGGTCGGAAGATCTTCAGTCGGTCAACCACTCAATCCAGCCGCAGATGATTTTCCCTGGTTCAGTGTCAGGTCTCTCAATACGCCGAGTTCTCAGTTTTTTATGACAGTTCCGCTGAAGGCAAAAAATGAAATTATTGGGGTCATCGTGCTGTATATGTTGCAGTCTCAACAGTTTAAACAGGCTGAACATGAGTGGATCCAAAGTATCAGCAACCAGATTGCCGTGGCGACTGAAAATGCCCGGCTCTATGGATTAATGAAATCCAGGCGGATTCAGGAGCAGGCCACCTTGCTCGCACTTTCCCAGCACTTGTTGACGACCATCAACCCGGACGAAATCCTGGCCTATATCAGCCAAACCGCTCGTGAGCTGGTCAGTGCGGATTTTGTCGGTATCTTCCTGTTCGATCCACGCCAGCAGGTCCTGACTCTGAATGCCTGTCTCGGAGATTGCTGTGCTGTGTTGAAAGCGCTTGAGGTCGGCCATGCTGACGACACGGTGCTCGGGTCGGTGTTTCGTACTAAATCACTGGTCCACCTGCCCCGATTGGGAGACGGGGAACTGACGGTCCCTCCTTTTTTCTCAGAATGCGGACTGGTGTCCATGGTCTTTCTCCCGATCATTTCGGGCGGATCTATTTTTGGTGTTTTGACCGTTGGCATGACCCAATTCTATCAATTTGGCGAAGAAGACCTGCGGTTGTTGTCGCTGGTGGCCAATCAATGCGCAACCGCACTCAGCAATGTCCGGTTGTATCGCTCTACGCAGGACCGCGCCTGTAAATTAGAGCAATTAAGCCACTTGATGACAAATATTGCCGCTCAACACGACAGCCATCTTATTTTACAAACAGCGGTGAAAGGGCTCATGGCGTTGCTCGAAGTACCTGATGGCGGCTATTACGCGGTGCACCCACACCAAAAAACACTGACGCTGGCCGTGGAACTGAGCGCTTTTGATCATTACCCAACGACCGTTCAGTTTGGGCAGGGCCTGGTTGGGGGCGTCGCGGAAACCGGCGAGCCCAAAGTGGTGGATGATTATTCCCAGTGGGAATACCGACTCGACCCCCTGGCCAGGGTTTCTGCCTCAATCATGGCGGTGCCAGTCAAGTTTGCCGGCACCCTGCTCGGGGTGCTCTTTGCCGTAGACAAGGCGGCGCCAGGTCGGTTTTCGTCTAATGATCTTCATTTGGTAAATCTGCTGGGCAATCAGGTCGGAATTGCACTTCAAAATAGCCAGGCTGAGCGGGCACTCAGGGAAAGCGAAGAAAAATACCGGCTTTTATTTGAAGCCAGCCCCCAGGCGATGTGGGTCCAGGATGTACAGACCAATCGGTTTATGGAAGTCAATAATACGGCCATTACCCGGTATGGCTATTCACGCGAGGAATTCCTCACCATGTCCATGCAGGATCTTTGCTACCTGCAGGATACTGGCACTCAGGATCGCTCAAATCAGTCCGATGGTTCAGACGTATCGGCTGTCCAGGCACCCGGAGTTGGAAAACATTACACCAAAGACGGGTCCGTGATTTGGGAGGAAGTTGTTTCACACGTGGTTGAATTTGGCCAGCACCCAGCCAGACTGATTATTGCCACCGATATTTCTGAGCGCAAAATCCTCGAAGAACAATTGCGCCATGCGCAAAAAATGGAATCTATCGGAACACTGGCGGGCGGGATTGCTCATGACTTTAACAATATTTTGACGGCCATTATGGGATTCAATGACCTGGCTGTTCGCACCGTACCTCCGGGCAGTCCAGTCAAAAATTATCTTCGGGAAGTTGGAAATGCGGCTGATCGGGCGTCCATCTTGACCCGTCAACTCCTGACATTTGCGCGCAAACAGGTTCTGGAGGCGAAATACTTTAATCTCAACGATGTGATTTCGAACCTTGAAAAATTTTTGGGGCGGGTGATTGGCGAGCAAATTGAGTTGAGATTTCTGAAAGCTGAGAATTTGCACGTGATCCACGCCGATATTTCTCAAATTGAGCAGGTCTTGATGAATCTGTGTATCAATGCCCGCGATGCTATGCCTAATGGAGGGAAGCTGCTGATTGAAACCTGCAATTTAACCCTTGATAATACCTACTGTCGGTTACATACATTTGCCAAACCAGGAGATTACGTTCTGTTCTCGGTCAGTGACACCGGCACTGGCATGGATCGGGCGACGAAGGAGCGTATTTTTGAACCATTTTTTACCACCAAAGAAGCTGGAAAGGGGACGGGGTTAGGGCTGGCGATGGTGTATGGGATTGTGAGTCAGCACAATGGATTTATTAATGTCTATAGCGAAGTCAATCACGGAACTATCTTCAGGGTCTATCTCCCGACAGTGAGCACGCCCAGTGAGACAGTCGCAAAACCAGAGGCTGACGAGTTGTTTTCTGGAAGTGGCACCATCCTGCTGGTTGAAGATGAAGCTATTGTCCGAGACCTGGTGGTTGCGTTGCTTGAACCGGAAGGCTATACCGTTGTCCAGGCGATAAATGGTCTGGAAGCCATCCGCCTGTTTGAGGACCGGGAAGGAAAAGTTGATCTGGTCATTTCAGATATTGTGATGCCTGAAATGGGCGGCAAACAATTGTTTGAAGTGCTCAGGCAACGAGATCCGACACTGAAGTTTATTTTAATGACCGGGTATAGCACTGATCCAATCAGTGCTCAGGGCGACGGAAGCTCGAAACCGACGATGTTACATAAGCCATTCTCACCGATTGATTTATTCCGCAAGATCAAGGATGTGTTGGGAAATGCTGATGGCCACAACTTCCCGCAGAAAGATTCAATGTATCGTCAGTAGGCCACAGATTCCACACCTGCGTTTCACCTGTCACACCCCACGTCGGAAGGAATGGTGGTAACCCCTTTCTTTCCAACGGCATAAAGACTCAACCACGAGATCGAAACCGCAAGGAGATATTCTTCACAGAAGGAACGTTTGAAGATGACTCAGCCCGTCCACTTGATGGTTTTCACCCTTGATGAACAGCTTTATGCGCTTTCGATTTCAACGGTTGACCGTATCGTTCGCGCTGTTGACGTTCTCCCCATGCCAAAAATGCCGGAAATCGTGCTCGGCGTAATCAATCATCACGGCCAGATTGTTCCAGTAATCAATATTCGCCGGCGATTTCACTTACCAGAGCGGGACATTACCCCATCCAATCATTTTATCCTGGCCCGCACCACGCGCCGACCGGTTGTTTTAGTGGTCGATGCAATTCTCAACGTGATCGAATGCCCACCAGAGGTCATTGTGCCAGTCGAGAAAATCGTGCCGACGGCTGAGTACATTCAGGGCATTGCCAAACTTTCAGATGGAATGGTCCTCATCCATGACCTGGATACCTTCCTCTCGCTGGATGAAGAACAAACCATCCACCAGGCGATGGGTGATCGGGTGACAGGATGACAATCTGCACGGGCGCTGCTGCTTTGAACTGCGCCCCTTCGAAAACCCGAACCCGGAACCCGGAACTGAAGACTTCACTATGCTTTCAGAATCAATTCTTTCCCAATTCTGTGATCTGGTTTCGACTCATCTGGGACTACGTTTTTCAAGGGAGCGCGTGGGTGATCTCGAATACCGGTTGAATCAGATTGCTTCAGCTTTTGATTTTGCTCATCCGGAAGCCTGTGTGAACTGGTTGTTGACAACACCTCTGACCCAAAAGCAAATCGATGTTTTAGCTCACCATTTGACCGTCGGGGAAACCTATTTCTTTCGCGACCGGCACAGTTGTGAGGCACTCCGGTTGGAAATCCTTCCCGCCTTGATCCAGAATTGGGACCAAACCGGGATTTCTCCCTGTATCTGGTCAGCCGGGTGTTGTACCGGAGAAGAACCCTATTCAATTGCGATTTTGCTGGATCAACTGCTCCCCAAATCATCCAGGCCCGCAGTTCGCATTCTCGCCACCGATGTAAACCCGGTTTTTCTTCAAAAGGCGAAGACCGGTGTTTATTCAGACTGGTCTTTTCGTGAGACACCCGATTGGATAAAGGAGAAATATTTCAAACGAAAAGGGCCTGCCGGGCACTTTGAACTTGTGCCACAGATCAGAAAACAGGTTACGTTTGCTTATTCAAACCTGGCCAACCCCTGTTCATTTCCTGAGCTGGCTGCCAATTCAGTCAACCTGATTTTGTGTCGCAATGTGTTGATGTATTTTGACGCTCAGTCAGCCCACCAGATCGTCCAGTTTTTTGATCGGGTACTGGCCAGTGATGGATGGCTCCTGGTGAGCCCCAGCGAGCTGTCCCAGGTGTTATTTGCCCCGTTTCAGCTCACAACTGTCGCTGGAGCACTGTGTTATACCAAACACCTGCTGCCGGCCAGACCCTGGTTTGAGCAACCGGAATTGATCCCGGTCACCGAAGAGGTAACGATTCAACCGGAGTTGGTCCTGGAGGGGCTGGCCCCAACTCAAGATGCACCAGTCCTGGAACCGGAAATCCACCCGTCACCGATTTCGCCAGAATCTCGGTATGCTCAGGCCCTTGAGTTGTATGAAGCACGCGACTATGAGCCAGCCATGACAACATTGCAGGCGCTCCTGGCTGTGGAGCCAACCAATACTCTGGCAATGACGTTGTGTGGGCGCATCTGTGCCAATCAAGGTCTTTATGACCAGGCATTTGAGTGGTGCCAGGTGGCCATTGCTACCGATAAGCTTACCACCGCCGCTTATTACTTGCTGGCCACCATCTATCAGGAACAGAACCAGATTGAGGCTGCCGTCACCGCCTTGAAACAGGCACTCTATATTGAGCCAAATTTTATCATCGCTCATTTTACACTGGGGGTTCTGGCGCTTGGTCAGGGCTGGCAACGGGACTCAGAGAAACAGTTGCGGATTGCACTTTTGCTGTTAGCGACATCTGACCCACAGGCAACCGTGCCTCATTCCGAAGGCATGACGGCTGGACAATTGACAGCCACAATTCAATCACTCCTGGGTCAATTCCGGTAAGAGAGGGGTATTTGGGTATGACTGAAGATCGGCGAGGTGCCACGACAGATTGGGATGATATCTATCATCGTTTGAATACAACTCAGGCTGCAATTGAGCAGACACAAACCCCATCTGGGGAGGCAAGCCGGCAAATTCTGCGCAACCGGGCCCGCCAACTGGCGCTTGAGCCTCCCGAACCTGCGTCGGATGTTTTGAGTGTCGCGGTGATTGAGTTCTGCCTGGCGTCTGAAACCTATGGCATCGAACTGACCTCAGTTCGGGAAATCATCTCCTTAAAAGAGCTGACACCCGTGCCCTGCACCCCACCTTTTGTGCTTGGCCTGATGAACATTCGGGGGCAGCTTCTTTCCGTCATCAGTCTCAAGAAATTCTTTCAGCTTCCTGAAAAAGGGTTGACCGATCTGAACAAAGTCATTGTTGTGTCAGTCGGTGGGTTTGAAATCGGAATTCTGGCTGATGCAGTCCTGACGGTCAAAACCATTTTACTGTCTGAAATCCAGCCGGCAATCCATACTTTTACCGGGATCCACGCCCAATATCTCAAGGGAATCACCCGCGAACAAACAATTTTACTGAACCTCCAGGAGCTGGTAACTGACCAAAAGCTTATTATTTCAGAGCAGGTGGACGGATAAATGAAGTTTTCGGGGATGCTCCAGCCGATTCTACAACTCTGCCGAACAGGATTCCTGCCTGGGAACGCCGGCATCCTGCCGGCAACTGGTTGGAAATCCCCCGATTGATACCAGCAACCAGACATTCAAAAAAACCGGCTTTCTTTATCTGAACAAACCGAAGGGAACCTACCATGCAAGTTTACCTGACGATTGGGAAAAAAATTTCCGGAGGCTTTTTCATCCTCCTGGTATTCACCCTGCTGGTTGCTGGGGCCAGTATCTATATCCTGAAAGTAACGCGTGATGCCTACACCCGGTTGATTGAGGTCAACCAGCAACTGGTGCTTGAGGCGACCCAGCTCCGGGTTGCCGTTCTGAAGAAAAGCGAAGGCTATCGCGGCTTTTTGCTGTATGGACAGGATTCTACGCTGGATGTGTGGCTGGATGGCGCACGGGAATTTCGGTCTATTGCCGAACAAATGGATCTCTTGCTTGCCACGCCCCAGGAACATCAGATGGTTGAGGAAATCGTTGACCTTGAGAAAAAGCTGACTGAGATGCAGCAGCAAGTCATTGATTTACGCCGTAAAGGCACTTCTCAAGACATCGTAGACGAAGCGACCAAAGTCCGTCCGTTTCGAATCGAACTCTTTACCAAGGTAGATCAATTTATCCAGTTTCAGGATCAGGCCCGCAGCCAGGCGCGTGACCAGGTTTCGACTCAAATCACAATGGTTTCAATCGCCATGTACCTGATTTCAGCCGTGGCTTTGATCTCAGCTATTTTCATTTCCTGGGGGCTAACCCGATCAATCACCCGTCAGCTTCGGGAAAGTATTTTTCAACTTTCGGCTTCTTCAAATGAAATTGTGGCCACCACTGCCCAGGTGGCATCCAGCGCCGTTGAGACGGCCTCGGCGATCAACCAAACCACCGCAACCGTCGAGGAAGTCAAACAAACGGCCCAGTTAGCCACTCAAAAAGCCAGAAATGTGTCTGAAAGCGCCCAAAAAGCGACCCAGGTTTCCCAAAAAGGGAAAACCGCAGTAGCCGAAACTCTGACCGGGATGGAGCGGATCAAGTTTCAGATGGAGTCTATTGCGGCGCATATCGTGAAATTGAGCGAGCAAAACCAGTTAATCAGCGAAATTATTGCATCGGTGAGCGACCTGGCCGAACAATCTAACCTGCTGGCGGTCAATGCCGCGATTGAAGCGGCCAAGGCCGGAGATTCTGGCAAAGGGTTTGGCGTGGTGGCTCAAGAAGTAAGAAGTCTGGCTGAACAATCAAAACAGGCCACGGTGCAAATTCGATCTATCCTCAATCAAATTCAAAAAGCCATGACCCAGGCGGTGATGGCGACCGAACAGGGTGCCAAAGTGGTGGAAACAGGTGTGAAATTATCACTGGATGCTGCCGAAACCATTCGGTTACTGAGCGAAAGTATGAATGAATCATCTCAGGCGGCAACGCAGATTGTTGCTTCCTGCCAGCAACAACTGATTGGCATGGATCAGGTGGCCACCGCGATGGATAGTATCCGACAGGCGACCTCACAAAACATGGCTGGAACAAAACAGGCCGAACAGGCCGCTCAGACGCTGAATCAGCTCGGTCAGAGTCTGCGGTCAATGATTGAACGAACCTAGCCCGCCACGCGGAAAATAGACCGCCGGTTTCTTCGGGTGGCAGAAGACGGGCTAAAGAACTCAGTTTTGATGTTGCCCCACATCTTTTTACAATTCCTCAGTCCAACCAGACACAAAACTTATGGGTGATAAAGACGAATTACTGAAAAAGCTGCTGGTCACATTTAAAGTCGAGGCTGCCGAACATATTCAAGCCCTTTCAGCACATCTTTTTCAGTTGGAAAAAGAGACCAGTTGGGACAAGAAAAAAAATCTGATGGAATTGCTTTTACGTGAGGCTCATACCTTGAAAGGGGCAGCCCGGTCGGTCAATCTACTGGAAATCGAGACCCTCTGCCACCGACTGGAGACCGTTTTCACCAGCTTAAAAGCCCGGGAACATCGTCTGACCCCAGAACTGACAGACTTAATCCATCAGGGAATTGAGCACCTCAGCCGGTTACTCGCCACGGTTGATTTGACGCCGTCCACAACTGAAAAATCAAAAATTGTACTCTTTACCCGACGATTGGAACGGGCACTAGAAAATGATTCGACGCCGTTGCCGCCGGTTGACCCGCTGCCTGACCCCGTGCCTGTCATCGCTGAAAAACCGACTGGTGCCGAGAGCGTCCGCATTCCAGGTTCAAAATTAACTTCCCTGCTTTTACAAGCCGAAGAAATGCTGGCGCTGAAACTGATGGCTGACCAGCGCGCAGTTGAAATTCATGGCCTGCTGGAACAATTCTCACTCTGGAAAAAAGAGTGGTCAAAGATCCATCCCGAAATTCAAAGATTGAGGCATCTGGCTCAAGAGAAAAGAGAGCCTTCCCCGACTGAGTTTACTGCGGCTGCGTTCCCAGATTTTCTGGACTGGAATCAGATGTACCTTAAAACATTTGAACACAATTTGATGATACTGGCAAAAACAGCGGAAACTGATCGACGGCTGGTGGGCACAATGGTTGATACTCTGCTGGATGATGTGAAAAACGTCATTATGCTCCCTGTGACAACCTTGTTGGAGATGGTTCCAAAACTGGTTCGTGACCTTTCCAGAGACCAGAACAAGCGTGTGGCCTTGACGGTAACCGGCGGTGAAATCGAAGTAGACCGCCGAATCCTGGAGGAAATGCGAGGTCCATTGATTCACCTGATTCGGAATTGTATTGATCATGGAATTGAGCTTCCATCCGACAGGGAACGACTCAAAAAACCTGCCCAGGGAACCATCACCATCAGTGTCACTCGAAAAGACGGCGGTAAACTGGAAATTCTGATTTCAGACGATGGTGCGGGGATTGACCTGGTCAAAGTGAAACAAAAAGCCATCCAGCTCAATTTGATTTCAGCCTCAGAAGCTGAGGCGCGGAGCCACACTGAATGGCTTGACTCTATTTTTCAATCTGGAATTTCAACCAGCCCCATCATTACCAGTATTTCCGGTCGGGGACTGGGATTGGCGATTGTGAAAGAAAAGGTCGAGCAGGTCGGCGGCAGTCTTCGCGTTGAAACCACGCCTCATCAGGGGACACAATTTCAAATTCAGTTACCGGTCTCCATGGCCACCTTCCGTGGGATTTTGATTCGAGTTGAAGATCAGCAATTTATTGTTCCAACGCTCAATGTGGAGCAGGTGACCAGGATCCGTCAGAGCGAAATCCGAACGGTTGAAAATCGGAAGACCATTCAAATCAGAAAACAAACCCTGGCACTGGTGCGTCTGGGGGATGTGCTGGAGCTGCCTCAGCCCATTGGTGCTTCTCAAGCCTCAGAGCACCTGTTGATTCTGGTGCTTGGCAAAGGTGATCGGCGGATTGCCTTTTGGGTAGATGAAATTGTGAGCGAGCAGGAAGTCCTGGTAAAGAGTATGGGTCGGCAACTGCTCAGGGTGCGCAATGTTGCTGGCGCCACAGTCCTTGGATCAGGTCAGGTTGTGACAATTCTCAATGTCGCCGATTTACTTAAGTCGGCCTTCAAAGTGGGCAGTGCTTCAATTCACCTGCCTGCCGAAACCGGTGAAGATGACAGCCTTCAGAAATCAATTTTGGTGGTTGAAGATTCGATTACAGCCAGAACGCTGGTGAAAACAATTCTGGAATCCGCCGGGTATCGGGTAAAAACCGCAGTGGATGGCATTGATGCGCTGACACTTCTGAAAACCGAGACCTTCCATCTGGTTGTGTCAGATATTGATATGCCACGGTTAAATGGGTTGGGGCTGACGGCCCAAATTCGAAGCGACCGTACGCTCTCTGATTTACCGGTGATTCTGGTAACGGCTCTGGATAAGAGAGAAGATCGGGAGCGGGGAATTGAGGTTGGCGCCAACGCCTATATTGTCAAAAGTAGGGTAGTGGTACAAATCAAACTGATAGCTCTGCATTTAAATGATCAATGAACAG
>DAOQNB010000125.1:0-9881 GCA_035335845.1 Acidobacteriota bacterium
CAAAACAACCGGGGTCGCTTCCTCTCGGGCGTTTGAGCGGATTACAAGAAACCGATGGAAGTTATTTCGTGGTGAAAGTTCTGGCACAGACTGAAACCTCCCTCAAGTTGGCCAGAGTGGAATGGCCCAAACACCAATTTCAAGATTGGTGGGAGCAAAAACAATCTGAATTTTCAACGATGCTCACGCTTCCAAAAAACAGCTATACCATTTCGTCAAACCCGGTCAAAGGCCAATTCGAGCCAAATGCCGGTTTGTGCGAGAGTTGGACACAAATAAATTATGGATTTGGATCTGCCCGAATCAATCAAACACAAGTCTGGACCGGGACTGAAATGATTGTCTGGGGTGGAAACAATCTCTTCGGCGGGCTCGAAACAGAGGATTTCCTGCCCGGAGTGCGATATAACCCAGCCACTGACACCTGGAAACCCGTGAGAAGGAGCGGGTCGCCGGCTTTCCGTCTCGGAAGCACAGCGATATGGACGGGTACTGAGATGATTGTTTGGGGAGGCTACGCTGAGACTATCTCCAACGAAGGAGGTCGTTATGATCCCGTGAAAGATTGCTGGGTTCCACTCCCGACAGCAGGGGCGTCAACGCCCAGGGCTTACCATCTCGCCGTTTGGACCGGCACCGAAATGGTCATTTGGGGAGGAGAAGACTTTTCAGGTGAAGAAGTAAATACCGGGGGCCGGTTTAACCCCGCCACCAATCGGTGGGCATCAATTTCGACCCTCAATGCTCCCAGTCCGCGAGTCGGCGCCAGAGCAGTTTGGACTGGCTCTCAGATGCTGGTCTGGGGTGGCGCAACCGGAAATACCGTGCTTTTGACTGGAGGAAGATACAATCCGGAACTTGACCAGTGGACTCCGATCTCAACCCTGAACGCACCACCTGGCGGAGGCAGTTCAGTGGTTTGGACTGGAACGGAAATGATCCTGTGGGGTGGCTCATTACAGGTCAATCCAGGGTCACCCGTCAATTCCGGAGGCCGATATAACCCGATTTCAGATACCTGGGCAGCGACCTCCATGGTAAATGTGCCCGAAGCACGTGCCGGACATACCGCTGTGTGGACCGGAACCCAGATGATAATTTGGGGTGGATTTCTCTCGGGCGGTTCCTTTCAACAAGGTGGACGATACACTCCAGCCACCAATAGCTGGTCTCCCTTGTCCGAAGTGAATGCTCCATCTTTTCGCGCTGCGCACTCAGCCGTCTGGACTGGTACTGAAATGTTGATTGTTGCCGGCTTTGACACCGATCCCCAGTTTCAAACCGGTGGTCGGTATAATCCAACTTCAAATAGCTGGGTGCCGATCACGATGACCCCAGTTACGAATCGATCTGGGCATGCGGCTGTCTGGACCGGCACTGAAATGATCATTTGGGGTGGAAGTAATAACGGCGTGTTTTTTAATGACACAGGAAATCGTTACATCCCAGCGACTGACTCATGGAGGGGAGTGAGTTCGGTCAACGCGCCGAATCCGGGTTTTTATATGGCTCGCTGGACCGGATCCGAGATGATCGTCTGGAGTGGGACGGAGGGCGGACGATACAATCCAGGAACGAATCAATGGACACCAGTTTCGACCGTCAATGCGCCAGGTGGAACAAATGCGTTTACCACCGTTTGGACTGGTTCGGAATTGATTGTGTGGGGTGGAACCACTGACTATGTAACCAGTGTCAATTCCGGTGCCCGGTACAATCCAACCTCCAATATCTGGGCTGCAGTATCACTGACAAATGCTCCGGCTAGCCGGTTTGGCCATACGGCGATTTGGACGGGCTCGGAAATGATCGTTTGGGGAGGATTCCTCCCAAACGGGAACTCGCCTCTTTTTACCAATACAGGTGGACGGTACAACCCGGTCACTGATAGCTGGGCGACAACCGATACCGGGACCGCCCCAACCCAAAATGACTTATATGAGGCAGTCTGGACTGGAACGGAAATGCTCACCTGGGGGAAATCTTCCGGAACTGGTGGCAGCCGGTATCACCCACAGACCAATTCCTGGGTACCAATCTCAACCGTGAATGCCCCAGCTTCTTACAATTCGAGGATTGTCTGGACTGGAACAGAAATGCTGGTTTCGGGAACCACGGATTCTGTTCTGGCTGGTGGGCACTACGCCCCAGCCACTGATTCCTGGACGACCATGACCATAACGCCTGACGCGCCAGGGCAATTAGGAGCTCCACTTCCAGGGGCAAGATATGATGGCTTTTCCCTGGTTTGGACCGGCTCGGAAATGATTCGCTGGGGTGGGACGGGTTCAGGAGACTACAATATTGGAGGGCGATACCGACCAGACTGTACCGGGTGCGCTTCAGCACTTTCAGCAACCAGTGCCAATTTCAGTGCCGGTGGCGGAACCAGCGTGGTCATTGTCTATACATCGCAGCCAACCTGTTCCTGGGCGGTGACAAACGCTCCAGCCTGGATTACCGGGCTTTCCGCTACCGGAGCGGGAAACACTGCGCTTGGGTTTACCGTGGCAGAAAATACCGGCCCGGCCCGAAGCGCCACCCTCACCATCGCCGGGCATAGTTTTCAAGTCAATCAGGCGGCAGCCAGGATCGAGTTGGGGACCCTGTATGTTGCGGATACGGGGAACCATCGCGTCCAGGTGTTTAACGGCCAAACCTGGTCAATCCTTGGGCTTGGGCTCGGCACCAACCCTGGGCAATTCAGAAATCCTGAAGCTGTGACTGCCAGTAGCAACGGCAACCGGATCTATGTCGCCGATACCGGGAATAACCGCATCCAGATGTTTTCAAACGGAAACTGGAGTGTTTTTGCCGGCCTTGGCACTGCGCTCAACCAGGTTCGCGCACCACAGGGAGTTGCCCTGGATACCCAGGGAAATCTGTATGTCGCCGATACTGGAAATAACCGCATTCTCCGGTTTACGGGTGGCGTTCCAGGTACAGCCACGGTTGTGGCCGGCTTTGGCACCGGCCTGAAACAGGTTAAGTCTCCACAAGGAATCGCCGTTGATACCGCACTCCGATTGTTTATTGCCGATGCTGGAAATAGTCGTGTGCTTCGCATTGACGCCGCCAATAGTGGAACTGGCGGAAGCGGCACCATCATTGCCCGAACTGGTACGAGCACCAATCCTGGGCAGGTGCGGGCACCTCAAGGAGTGGCCGTTGATGACGACCTCAATCTGTACGTGGCTGATACTGGAAACAACCGGCTTCTGAAATTTGCCGGTGGGACACCAGGGACAGCGTCTGTGCTGGCTGGGTTGGGAAGCGGGATCGGCAGTGTGAGAACTCCCGAAGGCATTACGCTGAGTCGGTTCCCGACCGGGACGCTTTCCGGCGAACTTTCATTGATTGTCGGAGATACCGGAAACAATCGTCTTCAGGGCCGATGGTTGAGTACAAACACACCCTGGCAATTATTAGGTGGCAATGGGAGTGGTGCTGGTCAATTTTCCTCTCCAGGCAAAATTCGATAAACAAGGATTGAGATTGACAGCCTGGAAAACCTTTAAGGAAAGGAAATAGATGGGCGACAGTTGCAAGCCCCCGATGTACAAGGTATCGATTTTCAAAAAAATATTTCCTGGGAGTACGGGTATCTCGCCGCACTAAATCTATTGATAACAAATGAGTTGTGAGCGAGATACTCGCGCCCCTAAACCGAAATCTTTTCCTGAAGAACTATAACGAAAAAATTCATGTCCAAACAAAGAATTGCTGATTTCACCCGAAGGCGCGCCGGGCCTATCTGGAAACAAGATGGTGTTGCCATTGGAAACAGACTCATCAGCAATTCACATTTTGGGTTATTGGCATCCTTCATCCTTCAGTCTTCTGTCTGCCCGTCAGCGAGCGCCGAACCGCTGCCAGAAGTTGTTCTTCCGTAAAGGGTTTGGCCAGTAATGGCAGCAATGTGTGTTCGGTCTCGGCAGTGATTCTGGAGCCATCACCGGTCATCATAAGGGCTCGGGCAGCAGGTCGCCGGGTCAAAAAGCGGGCAACCAGTTCGTATCCATTCATTTTCGGCATCAGCAAATCACTCAAAATCAAATCAATCGTGCCCTTAAAGGACCGTTCCAGGGCCAGGGCTTCTTCACCTGAACCGGCTTCCAGCAGGTGAAAACCGTTTTGATGGAGCAATTCTTTCACCATTTTGCGGACAGCGGGTTCATCATCAACCACCAGCACCGTTCGGGTGCCTTCTTCAAGATTGGGGAGCAAGGGGTCATAATCAATCCCGATGAGGGTTTCTTGATTGGCACTGGGCAGGTAAATATGAAACGTGGTTCCATATTCGGGTCGTGAATACACCTCAATAAAGCCACCTGTCCCATTGACAAATCCATAAACGGTGGCCAGTCCTAACCCGGTACCCTTGCCAATGTCCTTGGTGGTAAAGAATGGTTCAAAAATTCGCTTGAGCACTTCGGGCGGAATGCCGGCCCCGGTATCTCGAACCGTTACTTTTACCTTCTTTCCAACCGTGATTGGATTGGTGCTGACAACCGTTTTTCCAGGGCGATCAATCAGTTCACTCAGCGTTTGTTCGTCAACCGAAACCAGCCGGGTTTGAATGGTTAAGATGCCTCCGGTGGGCATTGCATCGCGGGCATTGGCCGCGAGGTTGAGCAGTACCTGGGTCAGTTGACTGGCATCGGCACAAATATGGGGGCAGGTTTCGTCCAGGTCCAGATCAACCTGGATGTGCGGTCCGATCAGACGCTGCATGAGGCTGGTTGTTTCTAAAACCACTTCGTTGACGTCAATAATGGTCCGATTGGCTTCGGTGCGACGGCCAAAGGCCATCAATTCCCGCACCAGTTCGGCACCCCGGTCGGCAGCCCGGCGAATTTCGAGGGCCATCTCCAGGGTTGACGGCTCTGTTTTAAACAATCTGGCCAGCATATCCGCATAGCCACGAATAACCGTTAACAGATTGTTGAAGTTATGGGCCACGCCGCTGGAAAATTGCCCCAGCGTTTCCATCCGTTGCGACTGCCGGAGGCGATCTTCGATTACGTGCCGCTCGGTAATATCCCGCAGAATCGCCACCCAGTGGGTGTGGTTGCCTGTGACATCAATCACTGGGAAAATTGAAATTTCCCCCCAAAACTCTGAACCATCCTTGCGAGAGATGATGTGTTCAAAAGTAATTGGCTCGTGGCGTTGGATCGCCTCGATCAAGCGATCCAGTTCGTCAGGTTTGGCACGGGGGCTTTTCAAAATGGTCGGCGTCAGGCCAATGACTTCAGATTGCCTGAAGCCGGTTACATTCACAAAGGCCTGGTTGACATACACAATCGGGGGGCCTGGAGGGTTAACCGGCTCCGCTTCGGTGATAAACACCGCATCGTTGGCATGTTCAATGGCTGATTCGAGCAACCGCATCCGCTCTTCACGCAGGTGGCGGTCGGTTACATCCTGAACGGCCCCGTGGAGCCGATAGGGTTCGGCGTCGCGATATTCAACATGCCCCAGAGAGTGCACCCAAATCTGCCGCCCAGTCGCGGTAATTAACGGCAACTCAAGCTCCCAGGGAACCCCGGTTTGAATCGTCTGCTCGACTGCCAGATGCAGCACCGTCTGGGCATCAGGCGGGTAAAACCCAAAGGCTTCGTCTCTGGTCGGTTGACGTCCAGGCTGCATATCGTGAATGAGAAAGACTTCTTCCGTCCAGTATACCTGTTCGGCCTGGAGATTGACTTCCCACCCACCGACGCGGGCTAAACGCCCGGTCTCAGTCAGTCGCTCTTGATTGACCCGGAGGGCCTGTTCCATCCGAAACCGCTCGGTAGCATCCACAAAAATGGTCAGGGCACAGCGTTCTTCAGGTAATTCCATCAAGGTTGACCGCCCTTCTGCAATGCGGATCTCACCGGTGCGACGGCGCAATTCAGCCGTAAACGATAACAACCCATCCGAAGCGAGCAGTTTCTCCCGCAATCGCTCTAACCCCCGAATTGATCGCCAGAGCCCAACCTCAGCCGGTGTGCGGCGAACCAGATCCTGGCGTGAATAGTCGGAAATATCCAAAAAAGCCTGATTTACATCCAGGATTTCCGCTGTCTGGAGCGAAATAATACAAATGGCCATGGGGCTATCGTGGAAAATCTGGGCAAACTTTTCTTCGCTCCGTAACAGTAAGTCCTGGGCTTTTTTGCGGGCGGTAATGTCACGAATATTGACCACAACCCCTTCGACTCCACCAATTTCCAGATAGTTTTCACCGATTAATTCCAGGTCTACCCAATGGCCGTTCAGATGCTGGAACCTGAATTCGATTTGGACGGTTTGGGTCGGTTCAGTTAAAACCGTTCGAAAGGTTTGCTCTACCCGGGCCATATCTTCGGGATGCACGCCTTGAAACGCATTCTTGCCAATCAGGTCGTCGGGCGCATACCCCAGAACGCGTCGGGCGCCAGAGCTGACAAACCGCCGTATGCCATCCGGTTGAATCACGGCCACAATATCGGAGGAATGCTGGACCAGAGTTCGGAACCATTCTTCACTCTGGCGGATCTTCTCCTGGGCCAACTGGCGATCCGTGATGTCAAAAATGATCCCTTCCATTTGTAATGGGGTTCCATCGGGCTGGCGACTGATACGGCCAACGACATTCACCCACCGAACTGAACCGTCCGGTCTGAGGATTCGATATTCGGCGCTGCTTTCATTTTGTCGTTCGATCATTTCACCGAGCATCTGAATCACCCGGTCGTGGTCATCTGGATGCAACAGTCCTTCCCAAAGCCCCAGGCTGGGTGCCAGAGTTCGGTCCAGGCCAAAGATGTCATAATACCGATCTGACCATTCCATGTCATTGGTGACAATATCCCAGTGCCAGGTACCGATTTGGGCTCCTTCCAGAGCAAAGCGAAGCCGCTCTTCGCTAATTCGGATGGTCTCTGCCGAATGCCGGGCGTCGGTCTGGTCGCGCACAATTAAAATCGCTTCGGTGTCGCTGCTGGCCAGAGCGCGAAGTTCAAAGCATTTTTGACCCGCAGGAACTTCCATGTCATATTCCAGGGTTTGGAGGTGCCGGGTTTGAAATGCCTGATCAATCACCTCTTTAAATTGCTGTTTGAGTTCGGGCGGGATCGGAAGGTCGTCAATGGTGGACCCAATCAGTGTTTCGGGGGAGAGGGCCAGCAGTTCGGGCGAAGGCGCCCCAAAATCAAGGTATTTCCCTTCACGACTAATTCGAATCCAGGTATCTGGAATGACACTGGTCAGGGCTTTTAATCTGGATTCCTGCAGATTGGGAAGCGGGGTACTGATTGGTCGCAGGTAATCGGGGGTTGGTAAAGACGAGACCTGGCGCAAGGGGACAGCCAGTCGGCGGACAACTGGTATCAGGGGCTGTAAGCGATCATCCCAGACCAGTGCCAGCCCCGGATGGTTTTCATAGAGCTGGGTTGCCAAATCTGCCAGACCATATGGGACAACCACCACTGACCGCGTCGACCGTTTTCCAATGGTCCGCCCACAGTGGCGGAGGTCGTCAGGGGTTTGAACCCAGTAGACGTAGACACAGGTCTGGCTTCCGGACTGATTTGATTCAAAGGTATGTGTGACGACCTCTCCAATCGCGGCAAGCTGGTTTACAACCGTGGAGGGAATTGTATTGGTATTACAAACTAGACAAATCGAAAGACTGGTGCTTTCCTGGACAGGAGGAGGGGGAACAAACATCGTTTGTGTCAGCCAAAGTGAAGGGTGGCTCAAGAACCTGGGTAAACCAAACGGGAAGGTTTGCGAAACATACAGGCTGACAGATAACTCTCAGCCAGTTCCTGTTTCGCAGAACTTCCCGTTCTTTTTTTCCAATTGAACAGCGACTCTCGCAACTTACTTTCCAGAGCCCGCCGGGCGACCGCGTTTCCGCTTGGGCAACTCTTCGCTCGGTGTCGGGCGACCAGCGTGTTCTTTGGGAACAATGAATCGCCGACGGGGGGGTTTGGATGGATCGTCAGATTCTTCGGTAATGACAATCGGGGTTGGTTTAGCGGTTGGCACCACGGCGGCGGCACCATCGGCCAGAAATTCGTCGAGAAATTCCTGTGGAACTCGCAACGTGCGGATTTTGACCTTTTCACGGTCTTTGGATGGAATTCCAATCAAAGCCGCCAGGGCCGCCCGGTTGGTGACCCGGTTGAAGAATGTGTAAATCCGTACTTTGCCCTCAGGCTCAACAAACAGGGTCAGCACATCAGTTGAATTTGGAATAAACCCAACTGCCGCGATATTGAGTGCTTTGGCTTCATCAAAACTCAAAATAGAAGCCATGCGAGGATCAAATTTCAGTGTATTTAAATCAATACTTTGTGGCGTTAGCCGGGTACGCTTTTCAACCTTGACCCCTGCCGCCTGGAGTTCCGCATTGGTTCGCCGATGGCGACGGGGTTTCTCAGAGGTTGACAGATCATCGGTCCCGGCTTCAGCGTCCGCATCATCAGTATCAGTCACCGGAGTCAGTACCTCGACCGGAGTCGCCGCCACAACTGGCACCGGGATTGGCGCCGGAGCTGGCGCCTCAACGATTGGCGCTGGGGCTGAAACCGGCGCCGGGGCAACGACAGGAGACGGCTGGGCCTGAGCCGCAACGGCACCTGACAACACTTTCTCGGCATCTCTGAAGTATGCCTGAATCGCCGCCGCAACCCGCGCTTCAAGCGGCTCAATCCGATTTCGTTGGGCCAGGAACTGGGCAAAAATCAACTCGTTTTCGTCAATAGACAACAGGAATCGAATGCCTCGTTGATTTTCAGCATCTGAATATTTGTCAAATTCAAAAACCAGGTTGATTGTTTTGGTGTCCAGGGTCACTTGCAACGTGGAGCGTACCACATCCGAACGGGAATACTGGTCTGAGCGATAGTGTGGTTGATTGGTCATAGATTTTGTGGCTGGCGGGAGAGGCGTATACGGCTGGGGCCGGGGTTGAACCGGAGGGGATGAAACAACCGGTCGGCTGGAACTGACCGGTGCGGGTTCTGAACTCGATGGCAATTCAACCGGTTCACTCACCACGGCGGTATCGTCATCAGTAATGCGTTCAAACCGGGCGGCGGCAAACGATGATTGAACTGGTTCGGCTTCCGGCTCTGCTGGTTCGGCAAAAACTGGGATTGCGTGTGCAGGTGGCTGATAGGCGTGAGCTGTCTCAACCGAATCGGAAAACCCTTCGGGTTGAGGGGCATATTCTGACCGGACTGGCTCACGAGGCGTACCGCGATCACCTGGGGTAATACCCATTTGTGGGAGTTCTTGAATATGTGTGGTTAAGTATTTTACCGAGGCAAATTGAGGCAAAATATCAATCACCGATTCCAGTTGAGGTGGTGAGAGCCGTTTCAGTTCAATTTTGATTGGATCTGGCACAAAACCAAACTGTTTTTTGATTGCCTGATAGAGTGCCCGCCGTAACTCTCGCCTGCCTGGGGCATCTTCTTGTACGTTGCGAAATGGATTGAAGCACTGGTAATTGTAACTCATCGTAATAGCACTTTTGGGTTGGAAAGGGTTTTGAGAAGAATTGTTACTGCGGTGAAAACGCAGTGTATTGAACAAGGTATTGGATGGCAAGCAGAAATTGTGGTAATCCGGTAGCTGAATGATAATAATCAATTGTAAAGGCTCAACTCACCATCACAACGGTTATAACTCTGCACAGATTGACAGGGTGCCGTTGATTTAGCTTTTTTCAGGTTACACCATAGCTGGATTCACGGTTGAAGCGGCGCCGACTTGAAACGATAAAATTATTATTTTCAAGGATATAAACTGAAGGCAGGCCCTGACTGCACTGAGTTGCAAAAACAACGACTCGATGTCATAGTGTGATCCCCACAGTCACCACTGTCCAGGCCATATGA
>DAOQNB010000126.1:0-9872 GCA_035335845.1 Acidobacteriota bacterium
CACCCAGCCGAACAAGCCAGCGCCCATGACAGAGAGCCAGAGTTTGAGATTCATCAGCAGAAGCTCCTCAGAAGAATGAAAAATGAAGAATTGAACATTGAGAATGGGTCAAATAAGTGCTTTTAAATTGATAAAATAGAGTTTCATCGTGAACCACACTCTGGCAGATTCTGGTTAGATAGAAATTTTTTCAACTGGAAAGCGGCCAAATTTGAATTGAACTTTGTTTTTGGAAATCAATGAGATTAGAGTACTTGCCGAGATTCCGGGTTTCGGGTTTTGAGACCCGGAACCCTGACAAGATGACCGAATGACAGGGTGACAAGGTGATTTTTCATCCTTCATCCTTCATCCCTTCCGAAAACCTTGAACCCTGAACCCTGATTTCGAATAGACACCACCTCAACCCACTTTGTTGCCGAAAAACAAAAACAAAAGCAGGCTGCATTGCCTGAATTGGGCACATAGTTCGCATGTTAAAACAGCCCGGACCTGACTGGGGAAAATACCGATTTTTGAACAAAAGATGATTTGAAGCGACTGATTGAGCGATACAGGAAAAGCACCTCCGTAAAATAAAGTTGATACTTCCTTCTTCATACCTGGAAACCTGTGGAGTTACATATGAAAAACAGAGTGCCGCGAAATGGAATACTCATCGGATGGGTCATTTTTGGACTGCTTGGACTTTTGATGTGGCAGGGAAGTCGGTTGAGAGTTGCTGGTTACGCTGACTCTTCTGAACTCTCTGCCCGCCAGGCGCCGACCTTGACTTCGATTGTGCCGGGCCAGACACCTGTCGGCCAGGTGCCCAAAAAGATTACGCTTCGCGGGAGCGGTTTTTCGTCTGGCGCCACGGTGTTGTTTAACTCCACGCCGGTCACTGCAAAAGTCAAAGGGAGCGATAAAATCCTTTTGAAAAACCCTTCGGCGACGTTATTTCAGACTGATCAGACCTATGACGTTCGGGTTCAATTGAGCAATGGGCAGGTATCGAACGTGCTTAAGTTTGTGGTAGGGACGGGATCAAGCCAGCAAAATGGAACGATTCGCGTTGATGCGCCGCGTTCGTTGGTGGTCAATGTCGGGACAACGGTGAAGATTACGGCGGTGGCTGTGGATCAAAATGGAACGCCGATTCCAGGTGCCACCATTGCGTTTATCAGCGATAACCCTGACCGGGCTACGGTGGATGCAACCGGAACCGTGACCGGCGTGTTGCGTGGGGCTGCAACGATTCGACTCACGGCTGGAACCATTACCCGTCGGCTGGTGTTTGCCGTCAACGAAGTCAACTCAACCGCTCTGGCCGGGTTTGAAAACGGCGATATTGTCCGCTATGGCGGGGCTGTGTATGTTTCAGACCGGGAAAAACACATTTTAATGGGTGCTTTGCTTGGGCAACCGCTTGGACCGCTGGCCGGAAGACTCAACACGAGCGGCAATATTGATGGCATTTTTGGTGATGCCCGGTTTAATGGCCCGCTCGGAATTGGAATTTCCGGTGACCAGATTTTTATGGCTGACACCAACAACCGGAGCATTCGCCGGGTGAACCTTGGCACGGGTCAGGTCCGAACCGTGGTGGCTTTGAGCGATATGATTCCGGCTGGCATCACTGATTGGGCACCGCGAGCTGTGGCGATTGATTCAAATGGTGACCTGTATGTAACGGATGCCGCCAATCACACCATCTGGCAAATTACGCTGAACACAACACTTGATTCAGTGACGGCTTCCGCCAAATTGCTGGCTGGTGAAATTGGTCAGGCTGGTGGTCAGGATGGCATTGGTCGGACGGCACGGTTTAACAGTCCACAAAAAATCACGCTGACAGGAAATATTCTCAGCGTGGTGGATCGCAATGCCGGTGTGCGCCAGATTGCCCTGCCGGGTGGCGCCGTGAAAACAATCCGCTCAACCCAGGGGCGAGCCGAGGTCAGCAGTCGTTTTGACCCCCAACAATCTCCAACACTGGGTACCTTGAAAGCCGTGGCGTCTGATGCGCTGGGAAACCTCTATGTCGCTGAAGAAGATCAGGTTCGGGTGTTGACGATCAATGGCGAACAGGTGGTGACCTCTGAACTGGCCCAATCTGGAACATTTGTCAATCCGTTTGCCATTGCGATTGCCGACAATTCGATCTTGATTTTGGACAGCCAGAAAACCCAGGCGTCGTTGTTGCGTGTGGCGATGGCGGCGCCGGTCATCAATACCGTGACGCCAACCCAGGTTGGTACTGGCAGCAGCACTGAAGTTACTATCACAGGCCAGAATTTTATCCAGGAAACTCAGGTTTTGATCGGGCAGCAACTGGTTCAGAATCTGCAGCTCGTCAGTTCTGGGGAACTCAAATTTACACTTCCGGCCCAGCCCACCGGGGGAACGGTACCGATTGCGGTTCGCCACCGGGGCGGCACCGCCCAAAGCTCGATCAATGTCAGTGGGACTCCGCAATCAACCGTCAATTTGTCGGCCTTCCCAACCGAGCGGAGTTTGAGAGCCGGCCAAAGTACCACCTTTACCCTTTCACTGGGCCGAACCAATGCCACCCAGGCAATTGACCTGTCCGCCCAGGTGCCAGCCGGGCTTTCAGCCACCATCAGTCCAAATCCGGTGGCTGGTGATTCATCACAGGTGACAGTGACCTCCAGCCCAACCGTTTCGCCAGGACGGTACAATGTCCAGGTGACTGGAACGGCGAGTGGTGTCACGGTCAGTTCAGTCACGGTATCAGTCGTGGTCGAAGCCCAGGCCCAGCAACCATCAGTTGTCCTGGCCTCAACACCGGGTTCGCGGTCAGTCTCTTCCGGGCAATCAACGACCTATGCGATTGATCTCAGGCGAACCAACTATCAAGGCGTTGTGAATTTGTCAGCCGGATTGGTCGGGACACAGACCACTGGTATTGATCTGAGCTTTAACCCGGCTTCAACCAGCAGTAACACCGCGACGCTGACCGCGCGCACCAGTGCTGCTGTGCCGCGTGGCGAATACACCATTCGGGTCAATGCCTCATTTTTGGGTGGTTCGGCAGTACCGATTCAAGTTCTGTTAGTGGTCAATCCAGATCCGGCGCAGGTAACGCTTTCGCTGGCCCAGAATTCGCAAACGGTTAATGCCGGTGATGCGGCGCCATACACCGTCACCGGTACCACCTCGAATTTTTCCGGTTCGGTCAATTTGTCACTGACTGGAAACATTCCATTTCAAGCCACGATCAGTCTGAGCCCGTCGCCGATGCCGGTGCCGGGAAGTTCAACCCTGACCATTCGAACGGCCACGACCACACCGCCCGGCACCTACGCCATGCAGGTGGTTGGCAGTGCCAGCGGGGTATCCATTGCGCCCGTGCCCTTCACGCTGACGGTTCGGAGCGCCCAGGGGCAATCAACCGTGGCAATGGCCATCAGCCCGGCGACGCAGACCGCGGCATCCGGGCAAAATGCTGAGTATGCGTTGACGCTCCGGCGCACCAACTTTACCGGGGCGGTGGATATTCGGGTGACCGCCACGGGATATGATCCATTTGGTGGGACAATTACGGGCGACACCGCGACGATCACGGTTTGGAACACAACGCCTGGAACCTATACTTTTACGGTGACCGGGACGGCTCAGGGAGCGATGGTGACCAATACCGTCACGTTTACCCTGGTGGTGAGTCAACAATCAGGCGGGCCAACGGTCAATATTTCCGCCAGTCCAGGTTCGATGACCGTCAATCGTGGGCAAAGTGCAAATTATGCCATCAATTTATCGCGCAATGGATTTACCGGGCCAGTCACGCTCCAGACCTTTATCCGCTCAACCACGATTCCACCTGGAATCACGCTCAACTACAGCCAGAACCCCGTAACCGGGGCCACAACCACCCTGACGCTGTTTACCACGACTGAAACGCCAGGCGGCACCTACAATTTCTATCTTGAAGGCACAGCGACTGGGGCAACCGTGACCAGATCGGCTGATTTTACCCTGGTGGTCAATTCAACTGTTACTCCAACCGTCAATTTGGGAGTGAGCCCCACGACCCAGACGGTGACTCAAGGGCAGGGGAGTACCTTCACTGTGGCGCTCAATCGAACCAATTTCACCGGGTCTGTGTCACTGCAGGTCTTTATCCAGGCCCAGGTCACTGAGCCAACCATTACCTTCCAGTTTGCCCAAAATCCGACGACCGGAAATTCGACTTCACTGAGTATGTCCACGACCAGCGCGACACCGCCGGGAGTCTACACATTTTTTGTCCGAGGGACGGCGAGCGGTGCCAATGTCATTGATTCACCGACCTTTACCGTGGTGGTCAATTCGGGCAATGGCGGCAGCGAAAACGGGTGTGCCGTGCCATTTTCAATCAACATTGGGCAAACGATTGATCGCACGCTCGACACCAGTTGTGTCTATCAGGGGACACAACGCAACATTGATGTGTACCGATTTAATGGCACTGCTGGTCAGCAGGTGACGATTACGCTTTCGTCATCAGCCTTTGATGCCTACCTGTATCTGTTTGACAGCAATCGCAATACACTGGCTTCAGACGATGACACCAATGGGACGGATTCACAAATTGTCTTTACGCTGCCCTATAGCGGGAGCTATCAGCTTGATGTGACTTCGTACTTTGAAAATTCAACCGGACCATATCGGCTGGTTCTGGCCGGAGCCGGCGGCAGTTGCAACTACTCGATTTCCCCAACCAGCCGCTCGCATGGCGCCGGAACTGAAACGGGTTCTGTTTCGGTCACGACGACCTCGGGCTGTAACTGGACGGCCACCAGCAATAGCACATTTGTGACCATTACCTCCGGAACCAGCGGCAGCGGCAGCGGCAGCGTGTCGTACCGGGTTGACAGCAATACTGGCAGCACAACCCGAACTGGTACCCTCACCATTGCCGGGCAAACATTTACGATTACCCAGGCGGCAGGTGGCGGTGGTGGAGAAGACGGCTGCGTGACGCCATTTACCGTCAGTATTGGCCAGACAATCAACCGGACCCTCGACACCAGTTGTGCCTATCAAAACACAACCCAGTATCTGGATACCTATCGGTTCTCGGGCACTCAGGGGCAGTCGGTGACGATTACCCTGAGTTCATCGGCCTTTGACACGTTTGTCTATTTGCTGGATGCCAACCGCAACACACTGGCTTCAAACGATGATTTCAGCGGCACCAACTCGCAGGTCAGTTTCACGCTCCCCTCAACCGGTCTGTTTGGAATTGACGTAACCTCAGCCGTTTCTGGCGCCACCGGGCCCTATACCCTGGTCATCAGCGCCGGAGGTGGAACAAATGAAGACGGGTGCGTGACGCCATACACCATTAATTTTGGCCAGACCGTGCGTCGGACGCTCGACGGAAGTTGTGTCTATTCCAACAATGAAAATCGGTTTGTGGATGTGTATCGGTTTAACGGTTCGGCTGGCCAGCAGGTGACGATTACGCACTCCTCAACCGCCTTTGACGCCTATCTGTACCTCTACATGCCCGGCACCTTACTGGCTGAAGATGATGATTCGGCTGGTGGCACCAACGCCCGGATTGTCTATACCTTGCCATCCAGTGGAACATATTTCATTGATGCGACAGCTTTTAGTGATAACGCAACCGGAGATTATAGCCTGTCGTTGTCTGGCGGTAGCCTCAATCGGCTCGACAGAGTGCCACAACCCACTGATCTTGAATTTGGTGAAACCGTGGTGGTCAAATCCGACTCGACAGGTGTCACGTTTAGCCAGAAACCAGAAACCTATCAGTTTTTAGGTCAGCCGGGACAGCAGGTGATAGTTACCCTCACTTCACCCGCACCAAACTGGCAGGTCCATTTGAAAGATCCGTCTGGAAATCGGCTGGTGGAAAATGCTATGGTGGGAAATCCCACATCTCATCTCACCCAAACACTTCAGTCCGGTGGATTCTACGAAATTGAAGTAAGTTCGACTGGTGAAGCGTCGTCAGGTGGATATACACTGACACTCGCACGTATCAGCAAACTTACTCAACCAACGACAGTTTCTTCCACTTCAATCCTGAACCCAAAACCGCAGGTTCCCGGTATAACCCCCCAGGGATTACCCGCCGGTCTCCCCACGGCTTTACCGCGTGTGAAGTGTGTGAAATGTCCAGCAACGGATGAAGCCGAAGCTTTGCCGCCGGCTCTGAAATCGGAAGGAATCCCCGCATTTCCCCCAATGATTACGACACCAGCGATGCTCCGGCCAATCCCACCGAAGTCCGGGCATCAGCGATTAGATGTACCTGTACGAGGAGGCACAGTATGGCCAAACGGGCGTCAAACGAGCCCTGGGTTTTAGAACGACGGGCATTTTTGCAACTCGGTGCTGCCGGGTTGACTTCATTGCTGGTGGGATGGCCCAACCCAGCCAAAGCCGAAACCCTTTCCCGTCTTGCAACGGGAGTCCGAGCGGTAACTCCGCGCAATTCCGCACGGAATTGTATTCTGGTAATGCTGCGTGGTGGTCCCAGCCACGTGGATATGTTCGATTTGAAAAAAGGGCGTTGGACGCCAAATGAGTTGGGTGTTGAACGCCTGTCAAATGGCATTGACTGGCCGACCGGCATTTTGCCGAGGCTCAAAACCCAGCTCAATAAATGCTCGATCATTCGTTCGCTCCAGCATTCAGAAGTTGTCCATGAACGGGCTGAGTACTTTGTTGAGACCGGGCGGCGGCTCAATCCAGGCTTGCGCAATGAAGTTCCACACCTGGGAGCTGTTATTTCGCTTGAATCTGAAGCCCAGCGCACCGCCCAGGATGTGTTCCCATCCTTTATGCTGTTTAACTATGGGTTTTCCTATTCCAACAATGGATTCCTTTCGGCCACGCATGCCCCGTTCAACGTGTTTTACCCGGCGTATGGAATTCCAAACCTGGATCCACCAGATGGACCGGAAAGTTTTAATCGGCGGCGGGCCGCACTCCAGTTTGTAGATGGCATTGGGAATCGGCCAACCGGGACCGCTTCAGAGTCAGTTTCCATTTTTCAGGCCCAGGCTGAAAAAATGATGAAAGATTCGGCGACGAAAGCGGCCTTTACCGCAACGGCCTCGGATATTGAGCGGTATGGCGACAACTATTTTGGCAGCTCGCTGGCGGTGGCACGCAACGTTTTGGCGGCCAATCGGGGCACGCGCTATATCGAAGTGGATCACTATGGCTGGGATCACCACAATCTGATTTACAGCAATGACAACCTGTATGGCCGAAGTCTCGAATTGGACATGGCCGTCAGTTCCTTGCTGGAAGATCTGGCCGCGACTCCGGGGAGTGCCAGCGGGAAGACCCTGCTGGATGAAACCCTGGTCATGGTGATGGGTGAATTTGGCCGAACGGTGGGTGATTTGAATCCTTCCTCAGGGCGTGACCATTACCCCTATGTCTTCAGCGGGTTGTTTGCAGGTGGCGGCGTCAAGGGAGGCCGTATCATCGGAGCCACCGACGACCAGGGTGGTGGAGTGCAGGATTTTGGCTGGTCGGTCAACCGACCGATTCACATGCCGGATCTGGTAACCACCATGTTTTCTGTGCTGGGAATTGACTGGACAAAAACCATTGCTGATACACCTTCGGGTCGCATCTATCGCTATGCTGACCCAGAAGCCGTCGGCGATGATGCCAGCTATGAAATCAGTCCGCTGTTTTGAGGGGGAGGGGAAATAACAATATGAAACGATTGGTTTTACTCTTATTCAGTTTTGCATTTGTGGCAACCGTGGCCTATCCGGCGCTCAACACGGAACCAGCCAAAACCCATTCGGCGGCTTCCTCAACCAGCGTTCAGGTCCGAAATCGTGAACAGGCCCAGAAGGATGCCCGTCGCAAAGATCCACACGCGGGGCTTTCGGTCCAGATTGATACTCTGGGCGAAGCCGAACGTGCCACCCGAGCCGTGACCGCCAAACTGCCACTTCGCCCGCTTTCCGGGCAACCCCGAATTCCAGCTTCAATCCAGCCCGCGCCTGACATTTCACGTCATCTGATTGATCGTGAAATCTTCGGGGTGCTTTCTCAAAAGGGAATCAAACCGGCGGCGTTGGCGACAGATGAAGAATTCTGCCGGCGTATCACGCTCGACCTCACCGGGCGCCAGCCCAAACCTGAACGGTTGCAGCAGTATGTGGCGGATACCGATCCAAAGAAAAAAGACAAACTGATTACCGAACTGATGAGCAGTCCATTTTTTGTGGACCGCTGGACGATGTGGTTTGGTGATTTGACCCGCAACTATGCCCTGACGGGACCTGCGACTGATCGAAACGGCATGCACGAATACCTCCGCCAGGCTGTTTCGACCAATAAATCGGTGCGTGATCTGGCCACTGATGTGATTACCTATGAAGGCAAGGCGTCGGAAGGGCCAGGTGGATTTCTGGTACGCCCGATTTTCAATACTGAAATTGCCCAGGATGCCTATGATGAAATGGCCGCCGAAACGATGCGGACATTTCTGGGGACACAGGCGGTCTGTGTATCGTGCCACGACGGGTCAGGGCATCTGGAACAGGTCAATTTGTATTTTTCAACCCGTCAGCGGTCTCAATATTGGGGACTGGCGGCGTTCTTTTCGCAGACCACGTTTCGAACCAACACCGAATTGAATGAATTCATCCTGGCGACTGACCGTCGGGGTGCCTATAACGCCGATACTGATAACGGGATGCGACCGCCTCGCTTTGGTGGACGCATTGAGCCGTCATTTGAACTTTTCCGCGATGGCAAACCAAATGCCGGTGAAGATCTGCGCAAAGCGGCAGCCCGGTTGATTACCTCGGATCGGCAGTTTGCCCGGGCGTTTGTCAATCGCGTGTTTGCTCATTTCTTTACCGTTGGTCTGGTTGATCCGGTTGACGGATTTGACCTGGCCCGGCTTGATCCAAAGAACCCGCCTCCGGCACCGTGGGAATTACAACCGTCAAATCCGGTTTTGCTCGAAGAGTTGGCCAAATACTTTGAGGCCAAAAACTACGATTTCCGGTCATTGATTACCCTGATGGTCACTTCAAAAGCCTATGCGTTGTCATCGCAATATGACGAAACGCAGTGGAAGCCTGAATATGCCCGGCTCTATGCCCGGAAACTGGTTCGTCGGTTGCAGGCTGAAGAGGTACTCGATGCGATGTGTGACGCCACACAGAAGCCGGCGCTCTACCCGGCACGGGGCTATAGTCAGGGCTTTACCTCGGCGATGTCGTTGCCAGGTGTGGATGAACCAAGCTACATCCGCAATGGTCCACGACCAACCGACGACCCTTACACGGTGTATACCTTCTTAGGCTCGTTTGGGCGCGGAGATCGCAACACCACCCCGCGCACCAACAATGGTTCGATTGTGCAGGCATTGTCACTGTTTAACAGTGAAATGATCATCAATCGGATTGAAGACCGATCCTCGCTGGCAAAATTGACGGAAGGCGCCCTTGATCGCAAGGAAATCACCCCGCAAGTCGCCATCGAACGGATTTATCTCAACACCATTGCCCGCAAACCAACGACCGAGGAGATTACGGCTCTGGTGGCTCCGGTGAATTCAAAGCAACTCACACTGGAAGACCTGCAGTGGGCGCTCCTCAACCGGGTAGACTTTGTGTACAACTATTAGAAAAACCAGGGTTGAACAATCCTCAGGCTCAGGGCCTGGGGCTGAAGAAAACGGGCTGAAGAAAATGGGTAATCCCATACTCTTCAGCCCGATGTTTTGTGCAATCAAAAAAATTGATAGAAGGAAAAAACTGAGTGAATTTACTGACGACTGACGACTGACTGGTTTATCATTCTTCATTCCCCAAATTTTGCCCAAAATACTGAACTGTTCCCCAGTTTTGGTACCTGATGAGACCAAAATCAAA
>DAOQNB010000127.1:0-8078 GCA_035335845.1 Acidobacteriota bacterium
CTCATCCCTTCGATTGCCCTGAGCTTGCGAGTCTTCAGCCCCAAGCCCTCAGCCCAGGTTCTTCAGCCCAGGTTCTTCAGCCCAGATTCTTCAGCCCTGGTTCTCTCTAGTTTTTCATCTTCCCAAATGCGCGTTCAGAAGCTGCAATGGTTGAGTCAATGATTTCATTGGTATGCGCCAGACCAAAAAAAGCCGCTTCAAACTGCGAGGGCGGGAAATAGACGCCTTCAGCCAGCATCGCATGAAAGAACTTGGCAAAAAGCTGGGTATCACTGGTCTTGGCTGTTTCCCAATCTGTGACCGGGGTTGAGGTGAAAAACAATGTAAACATAGAGCCAACCGAGTTAATCACTGTTTTAAACCCGGCTTTATCCGCTGCATGGCGCAGGCCCTGGACCAGTTTGTTTGAAAGCCGTTCCAGGTTGTCATAAACCCCTGGTTGTTGCAGCAGTTTCAACGTGGTGAGTCCAGCCGTCATGGCCAGCGGGTTGCCTGAGAGTGTTCCCGCCTGATACACCGGACCCAGTGGGGCGACATAATCCATAATTTCTCGTTTCCCGCCATAGGCTGCAGCCGGCAGTCCGCCGCCCATGATTTTGCCCAATGTGGTCAGATCAGGCTTGACTCCATATCGTTCCTGCGCACCACCATGCGCCAGCCGGAACCCAGTCATCACTTCATCAAAAATCAGCACGGCACCATAGGTTTGGGTCAACTCTCGCATGCCTTCCAGATAGCCAGGTTGTGGGGCGACACAGCCCATATTGCCCACAACCGGCTCCACAATGACACAGGCAATATCGTTGGACCAGGTTTCAAATACCTGACGGAGTGCTTCCAGGTTGTTAAATGGAACTGCAATCGTATGTTGTGCTGTTTCTGGTGGCACCCCCAGGCTATCAGGCAACCCCAGGGTGGCCACTCCAGAGCCAGCTTTGACCAGGAGCGGATCGCCATGGCCGTGATAGCACCCAATAAATTTGACCAGTTTATTCCGCCCGGTATACCCACGAGCTAAACGAATGGCGCTCATGGTGGCTTCGGTGCCGGAACTGACCATGCGAACTTTTTCAAGCGATGGCACCATCGAACAAATCAACTCGGCCATTTCAACTTCAATTTCAGTTGGCGCCCCGTATGATGTGCCGCGTTCCAGTGCTTTTCGCAATGCTTCGAGGACTTCAGGATGACCATGGCCCAGGATCATCGGTCCCCAGGAGCCAATATAGTCCACAAATCGCCGGCCATCGACATCAGTCAAATATGGCCCCTGAGCCGAGCGAATAAACAATGGCGTTCCGCCCACGCCTCTGAATGCCCGTACTGGACTATTAACGCCGCCCGGAATGACCGCCTGTGCACGCTGAAAAAGCTTTTCGGAACGACTTGTGTCGATCTGTGCCATGTAAAACTCCTTAGTTGCTGGATCCCAAATTGTATATTTTTGTCGTATCGGGGCAAGATTTTGGTTGGCTTCACCCGGTGCAGTATTTTGTCAAGACAGGCTGGTTTAGGGATTCTAAACCTGTAAGTCACCGTCAGCAAAGGGCTTTACCGTTGAACTGGTGTTTGGTGAGAGGGATGAATTGGTACCGTTTCAACAAATGTTAATCCAAACCCCTCAATAGCTGTCAACCGCATTGGATGGTTTGTGAGCACCCGAATTTTACGAAGACCCAGGGCGCGCAAAATCTGGGCACCAATTCCATAATCACTGCTGTTGCCGTGGGTGAAGTTTACTGGCTGTCCAGATTGGGCTTCACGGTGGGCGCGCAAGTGGTTTTCAAGATGTTCGCCACCATCACTTTGGCGCAAGTACAATAAGACCCCGCACCCTTCTTCTGCGATATGTTTAAGTGCTGATCGGAGCCAGCCACCGGCTGGATCCTGCCTGTCTTCAAAGACATCGCCCAAAACTGTTTGTGAGTGAACTCGAACCAGAACTGAATCCTGGGAGGCAATATTGCCTTTCACCAGTGCCAGATGGACTTCATTGGTGACTTCACTGCGGAACGAACAGGCTTGAAAGGGACCGTAGGGGGTTTCAATCGTTGCTTCGGCTGTCTTTTTTACCAAAACTTCGTTCGTTAGACGATAGCGGATTAAGTCCGCGACGGAAACTATTTTCAGTTTATGTTCTTCGGCAAATACCTGAAGTTGCGGTAGCCGTGCCATGGTGCCGTCGTCATTGAGAATTTCACAGATGACCCCAGATGGTTTTAATCCTGCTAATCGAGCCAGGTCAACACTGGCTTCGGTTTGTCCAGGTCTGACCAGCACGCCACCTCGCCGGGCACGCAGGGGAAAGGTATGACCTGGTCGAGCCAGATCCCTGGGTGTGGTCTGCGGATCAATCGCGGTCAGGATGGTTGTGGCTCGATCAGCGGCTGAAATGCCGGTGGTGACTCCCTGTCTGGCTTCGATAGTGACTGTAAACGCCGTGCCAAACCGGGAGGTGTTGTCGCTGACCTGAAGCGGCAATTGAAGTTCATCACACCGCTCTTCGGTCAGGGCCAGACAAATCAGGCCGCGTCCGTGTCGCGCCATAAAGTTAATCAACTCTGGCGTGACTTTTTCGGCAGCACAGGCCAGATCGCCTTCATTTTCGCGATCCTCATCATCAACAATAATAATCAGCTTGCCATCCCGAAGGTCTTCGAGTGCTGCTTCAATCGTGGAAAAAGGTGACATAGTTCCCTTTTAGGGTTCAGGGTTTAAAAGACAAAAAGGACAAACAGGACGAAAAGAGCAAAAGTTCGAAAACCCGGAACCCGGGTGGGATTAGAATCCAAGTGCTCGCAACTGATCGAGCGTCAACGACGATGCTGGTGAGGTAGCGTCATAGGGGCTTTTTGATTGTTTTCGCTCCAGAAGCCGCTCCAGGTACTTTGCCAGCACATCTGTCTCAAGATTGACGGAATCCCCGCTTTGCAGTTTCGGTAAATTGGTCCAGTTGAGTGTGGTCGGAATCACCGCGACTTCAAACCACTGTTCGCTCAATTCAGCGACTGTCAAACTGACACCATTGATGGCAATACTGCCTTTGAGAGCGATGTATTGCCCAATAGTTGATGGGAAGCCAAACCGCATCACAACGGAATTGCCCAGAGATTTTCGACTCAGGAATGTGCCGGTGGCATCAATGTGTCCCTGAACGATGTGGCCTCCAAGTCGTTGACCAAGAGCCAGTGCCCGCTCCAGATTCACGATGCTCCCTGGTGCCAGCCAACCTAGATTGGATTTGGCCAGGGTTTCAGCCGATACGTCAGCGGTAAACCAGTGGTCTGTAAAAGCCGTCACTGTTAAGCACACCCCGTTGACAGCGATGCTGTCGCCACAGCGGCTTCCTTCCAGCACCTGTTTGGCACCAATCAAAACCTGGCCGCCTGATGTCTGGCGTTCCAATCGTTGAACTGTTCCCAATTCTTCAATGATTCCAGTGAACATAAAAGGTGAGCACGGGTCAGGGGAAGGTTATGAACGTGGTGTCTCTGGTGTGATGTGTGTCCAGAGATTCACCCTTTCATTGGGCGTGCGGCAGGTCAGATGCCAGGGGTGATTCTACCGTGAGGCCAGTTCAGGGGAAGGTCGGGTTGATTGTGAAATAACTGTGACCATTTCTTCCACAACTTTTTCCGGTGACAGGCCAGAAGTGTCAATATAGATGGCGTCAGCGGCCTGAAGCAGCGGCGCCATGGCTCGGGTCCGATCCCGATGATCCCGTTCGATGACTTCGGCCTGGATGACATCCAGTGGGGTAGGGTCCCCTTTCGCCTGCAATTCAGCAAAGCGGCGCTGGCTCCGAGTCTCGACCGAGGCATCAAGGAAAAATTTGAATCTGGCATCTGGAAAGACATAGGTTCCAATGTCGCGTCCATCCATGACGACACTTCCCACGGCACCCATTTGCCGTTGTTGAGCCACCATGGCCATTCGAACTCCAGGAATGGCCGAACCGACTGAAGCATACCGGGTCACTTCCGGCGTTCGAATGGCCGTTGTAACCTCTTCGGTATTGGCCCAAACCCTCAGGTGAAATGGGTCGCCAGTTAATCGGACCTCAGTGGTATCGGCCAGGTTGGTAAGCGCCTGTTCCTGATCTGGGGTGAGCGGAGTGGTGTGGTGCCCTGGGTGGAGTATTCCAGCCTGTAACCCCAACCAGGCAATCGTCCGATACATTGCACCCGTATCAATATAGAGCGCGCCTAGTTGAGCTGCCAGCAGCTTGCCCACAGTGCTTTTACCGGCCCCAGCCGGACCGTCAATTGCCACCACAATATGATTACGGAGGATGGTAGACACGTGTATAACAGATGACCAGTCCGTTGTCTGTAGGGTGATACTCCCAGACCGAAAGTCAGGCCATAGAAAGAACGCCTGTCTGCCCAGAGCGTAACGGCAAACAGGCGAACAGAGAAAACTGATATTCAGGCACTCTTCAGATTCGGCTTTCCCCGGTTGAAAGCGAGCCTTCCCGAATAAAGAGCACTTTTTTAAGATAAATCAGAGATCGGATGAGTGCGGTTTGAAACGGTCGCGGTCAAGCGACAACTGCATATATCGCCGATTTTCAAGCCTGTACCGAAATGGTTTCAAGCCTGAGGGCTTCAGGCTGGTTAGTCACCGCTGACTGCCTGTTGAGCCGGGGCGCAAAAGGTGTTGAGTCCTTTCACAATATCGGCGGCAATTGCCTGCGCACTGCGTTGTTCAATCTGGTAACGTTCGAGTTTAAACACCACCTGACCATCTTTCAAAAGCCAGACAGATGGGGATGATGGGGCAAACCCGGTAAGGTAGGTTCGGGCACGTTCAGTCGCGTCGCGATCCTGGCCCGCAAAAACAGTTGTGACCTGATCTGGTTGGGCAGTGGCTGCCTGCAGTGCCTGAACCACGCCTGGCCGAGCCGCACCCGCCGCACAACCGCATACTGAATTGACAACAAGCAGTACTGTCCCCTGACGAGGAGACAGAACCTGATCAACTTCGGCTGGGGTCCGCAGTTCTCGAACGCCGTGATGGGTTAATTCCTCACGCATCATTTGAACGGCTTTTCCCATATCATATCCGTAAAGCATAGGGTTCCTTCTTCTAAAATCCTGACCTGATAAATAACAACGTAAACAGGGACAATCCGTTACCTGTCCTTATTCGTCTTCGTCGTCATCATCATAATAGTCGTCGTCTTCGTCGTCTTCATAATCTTCGCGCAGATCCAGTTCAACTGGGTCAAGCCCGACCACGACGAGTTCGGCGCCACATTCATCGCACTCTGTGTACTCTCCCTTATCAATCTCTTCACTCACGTGAACATCGGCCCCACATTCAGGGCAACTTCCTCTTGGCATATGCGAAACACCTCGCTAGATAAAATGTGAATACTGTTGCGGTTGTAACTTGAGTTCCGTTCAGCTTTCGATAGCTGGAGTGGCTTGAATTGCCTGGAAAGTGGGCAAAATGTAATCCAAGCCCTTCTGAATTGCAACCACCCAAAACTTTTTGCCTGGTTGACGAGTGATCATCCCAAGCGCCCGTCCTGGGCCTGTCTGTGCCAAATGAACCGGATTCCTTCCAGTGGAGGATCAGATTGATTGGTCAGGTGCAGTCGAACAGAAGCATTGACGCATCTGACAAGGCGGCGTAGAGTCTCACCTACTCACAACCTCAATCAGATACTTCGCTTCTGAGTACATCCGGTGGCTACATCCGCTGCTCCATCTCATCACTTCTGACGTAGTTTCAGGACATTCCTTCGGCCTGGTGGTTAAAAATACACTGGTTCCGTGGGAAGGACCTGGGGTGCGTCAATGACGGATTGGCAGCGAATTTTAGCGAAAGGGGCGGGGAAATTTCACCCATACCGGTCATTATCACTGTCTGCGGGAATGTTTGCTATGGCTACACAGAAATCGCAACTGCTGGCAGAGTTGCAAAATTTGGAAAAACAGGCAGCTCATCTGGCCTCTCATCCAACAACTCCGTCACACGAGAAGGAACTTGATACTTTGCGGGAGCGCATCCAGTCGCTTCAGACACAAATTTTGGGGAGTACGGCGGCCACTCCTCCAGGATTGACTCCGATTGAAAAGGTCCGACTGGCACGTCACCCAGAACGGCCCTATACACTGGAGATGGTTCAGGAACTTTTTACCGATTTTCAGGAAATGCATGGTGATCGCCGCTATGCGGATGACCCGGCTCTGGTCTGCGGCTTTGCGCGGTTTCAAGGTGACCCCGTCCTGGTGGTTGGCCACCAGAAAGCCAACTTGACCGGGCGTAAGATGGAGGACCGCAAGTATCGTAACTTTGGCATGCCCAAACCTGAGGGTTATCGCAAAGCGCTCCGGGCCATGCAATTTGCTGCCAAATTTGGTCGTCCAATTTTCAGCCTGATTGATACCCCAGGGGCCTATCCTGGCATTGATGCTGAAGAGCGAGGCCAGGCCGAAGCCATTGCCCGGAATCTGATTGAGATGGCCCGGTTGCCAGTGCCGATCATTATCACCGTTTTGGGTGAAGGTGGATCTGGTGGGGCGCTGGCGATTGGGGTGGGGGATCGCGTCAATATGCTGGAAAACGCAGTGTATTCGGTGATTACACCTGAAGGCTGTGCCGCCATTTTGTGGAAAGATGCCGCCAAAGCGGACCGGGCCGCAGCCAGTCTGAAAATCACCGCCCAGGAACTCAAAGCGATCAATCTGATTGATGAAGTGATTCCCGAACCTGGAGACGGGGCACATACTGATCACCAACAGGCGGCTAAATTGCTCCAACCCTGCCTGGAACGCCAGCTTTCTGAACTCAAGACGCTTTCAGTTCAGGATCTCTTAGCCCAACGGTATGAAAAATTCCGGCGGATGGGCGTTTTTACCGAACTCTAATTGAATTGTTTGACCAGCTTCGGCTGTTTGAAACCGCCTGGTGCACAAGCGGCATCACGCCGCCGTACTCCACCTCCATGATTGATGTTGAAAACCCCAAGCTCAATCTAACGACCAAATCGCTTCCAGCCGAAAAAACTCCGGCGACGCCTGCCTCCAGGGTTTCAATGACTGGATGGGTGCAATATGCGGTTGCCTGGGTGATTCTCAAAAGCCTGACCCACCTGCCTCGTCGGGCAGCAATCTTCTTCGGAGAGCAGGTTGCCGCCTTTATTTTCCTCTGTATTCCCCGGTTACAGCGGGTGGGGATGCGCAATCTGGAACTCGCCTTTCCTGAAAAACCTCTTACTGAACGCAAAACCATTCTCAAACAATCCATTTGCAGCCTTGGCCGGCAGCTTGGCGAGTTCAGCCAGCTTCCGAAACTCACGGCTGAAACGGTTCGATCTCTGGTTGTGTATGATGGCCTGGAGCATTTTCAATCGGCTCAGGCACAAGGAAAAGGAGTTCTGGTTTTAACCGGTCACTTTGGAAGCTGGGAACTCAGTGCGTTTTCACATGCCCTGAATGGGTATCCGATGAACATTCTGGTTCGCCGGATTGACAATCCGCTGATTGAAGCGCTGGTCAATCGGTACCGGACCTGTTCCGGCAACCACACCATTGACAAAAATGGGTCTGCCCGCGCGATTTTGACTGCTCTGCGCAACCGGGAAACCGTTGGGGTTCTGTCTGATTTAAATATGGTCCGGAATCAGGGCGTCTTTTGTGATTTTTTTGGCCTTTCTGCCTGCTCAACTCCGGCACTGGCAACACTTGCATTGCGGACTGGGGCACCAGTTGTTCCAGGGTTTTTGATCTGGGAGGCCGCTCAAAAACGATATCGCTTGCAGTTTGACCCGGCTGTCGAGCTGATCGAAACTGGTGATTCGAAACACGATATCGAAGAAAATACTGCCCGGTTTATGAAAATCATTGAGCATAAAGTGCGGGCTTACCCTGAGCAATGGCTATGGATTCATCGCCGATGGAAAACCCGTCCTGAAGGCGACCCCGGTTTGTACCAGGGCTGAAGACATCGGGCTGAAGGCATTTAACCCTTTTTCTTCAGCCCCAAGCCCAATGTCTTCAGCCCTGAGCCCTGGTTTCTTCAGCCCCAAGCCCAATGTCTTCAGCCCTGAGCCCTGGTTTCTTCAGCCC